>JALFHA010000370.1 GCA_022776785.1 Clostridiales bacterium
CGCCAGGCACGCCACCACCAGCGGCACGCCGAACAAAAGCAGAAGCACCATCTGAATCACACTCATCATCTATCCCTCTTTTCCTATGATTGCTCGTCCCTTGTATATCCTGCCGGCGTCATGCCGGCTTGATTTTTGTTCCCCGGCTCTTCGGCGTGGCCATGTAGCGCGCAATGCTGCGCACGGCCACGCGCCGCCCGCTGCATGCGCCCTCGATGCGTCCGTCCGCGAGCATCGCGTACACCGTCGCGCGCGTCACGCCCAGGATTTTCGCCGTCGCCGTCTTGTCCACATACTCGCCGTATTGGGCGACAAGCGCCTCCTCCTTGCGCGCAAGCTCCTCCTCCCGCGTCCACAGGGACCTGCGCGTGCGCTCCTCCAGCGCCAGCACGCGCCGCTCCAGGTCGGCCATCCGCTGCAAAGACATCTCCATCGCCATTTCCACGCCCTATCGATCCCCTTTCCATCGAAATCCACTCTTCTAAAATTACAGGCCGGATTCTGTGTCCTTCAATCCACATCGCAAGTATTTTTCATCGTCATATGGATTTGAAAAACCACTTGATCATTTTTCCAACCGGTGACTTCCCGTCGGATTTTGTCACTCGTTTGGCGACAACGCCATTCTAGCACGCGAGCGCCCAGTCGTCAACCATTTGGTGACAAATTTTTGAAAAAGTTTTGAAAGTGTTGCATTTGGTGACCAATCTGTTATAATGGCATCAGAAGAAATTGGCAAACCGATGAAAAGGAGGCATGCAGCCATGGAATTCGGCGATATGCTCAAGGCCATCCGCAAGGAGCGCAGTCTGACTCAGGATGAGCTCGCGTCCATTCTGGGCACCACCAAGCAGGTCATCAGCCGGTATGAAACCAAGCAGCGCGTCCCGCGGCTGTCCGTGGTGGAGGATTACGCCGTCAAGCTCGGCGTGCCGCTTTCGCTGCTCTCCGGGCAGCGGACGTCCGCCGCGGAGGATGCCGCGCCGCAGGTCGGCGTGCGCCGCGTGCCCATCATCGGCAGCGTCGCCTGCGGCGAGCCGATCTACAAGCCCGGCGACGGCACGGAGTACGCCACCATTGAGGAGGGCGTCGCGTGCGACTTTGCGCTCATCGCGCAGGGCGATTCGATGATCGGCGACCGCATCCACTCCGGGGACCTCGTCTTCATCCGCAGGCAGGAGAGCGTACGCGACGGCGAGATCGCCGCGGTGGCGCTGGACGACGAGCTGACGCTCAAGCGCGTGCGCCGAATCCTCGACCCGGGCGGGCGCGTCGCCTTCACCCAGCTGCTGCCCTCCAACCCCAGGTACGCCCCCATCACCATCGGCGGCGCGCAGGAGACCCGCAACGTCAGCATCCTGGGCAGGGCGGTCGCCGTGCGGTTCATGCTCTGACCCTGCGTACGCGCCGGCTTGACAGGCATCAGCCGCGCATATATTATATGGGTATCTTTGATTGGCATCAGGAGGTGCGAAGCATGCACCGCAGGAACAAACCCTTTCCCAAGCATCCGCCGATGAGCGCGCAGGGCGTCATCGCACTGGGCTTCGCCGCGATCATCGCGCTTGTCACCCTGCTGCTGATGCTCCCGGCCTCCAGCCGTGCAGGCACATGGACCGACCCGCTCACCGCGCTGTTCACGGCCACGAGCGCCGTCTGCGTCACCGGCCTGGTCGTCGTGGATACGGCGACCCACTGGTCCGTCTTCGGCCGCTGCGTGCTCCTTGCCGGCATCCAGATTGGCGGTCTGGGCGTGATGACGGTCATCGCGCTGGCGGCGATGATGATGAACCGGCGCATCGGCCTTCGCCAGCGCACGCTGCTGGTGGAGAGCGTCGCCACCCTGCACATCGGCGGCATCGTGCGCCTCGTGCGCCGCGCGCTGTACGGCACACTGCTGCTCGAGCTTGCCGGCGCGCTGCTGCTTGCCCTGCGCTTTGTCCCGCTGCTCGGCCCCGGCCGCGGCGTCTTCTATGCGGTGTTTCACGCCGTCTCCGCGTTCTGCAAC
>JALFHA010000376.1 GCA_022776785.1 Clostridiales bacterium
AAGCGATTGAATAAACGGTACTTGATTTGCGCATTGTCCGCGGCGCTGGCGATCGCGTCGGCAGCTGCGGCGCGCGCGCAGATGGCGCAGGCTGTGTCGGGCAGCATCGTCAAAACGGTGTACGGCTCCGGGACGGTGCAGCCCGTCAGCCAGCCCGGCGTCTATGCCGGGACGGACGGCAGGATTACTGAAATCTCCGTAGGCATGGGCGATGCGGTATGCGCCGGAGACGTGCTGGTTTCGCTTGAAAGCGAGTCGCTGGATGCGGAAATCGAGGAGCTGGAGCGCGCGCTCATCATCGCGCAGGACGCGGTGGAGGATGTCGCGACGCACGAGCAGTATGAGTACCGCATCCTCTACGACGAGGACGGCGACATGCGCTACGACGTCAACACCGGCGAGCCCCTGCGGGGCAAGTTTTCCAATGAGATCACCATCTACGCCCCCTGCGACGGGCGCATCATGGCGATTTACATCGAGCCGGGCGACGATGCGCTGGCGGTTTACCGCGAAAAGGGCGCGGTGGCGATGATCTCTACGGATGGCCGCATGAAGGTGGAGCTTACGGGGCTCAGCGGCAGCCTTCTTGCGCTCGGCGACACCGTGCGCGTGACCGGCGAGGGCGTGGACACGGAGGGAACCGTCGTCAGCCTGACGCGCCGGGGCACGGAGGCAACCGTGCAGGTGATGGGAGACGATTATGAAATGGACACACCCGTGAAGGTGATAACCACGGCGGGCGAGATGGTAGGGGAGGGTCTGCTCGCCATTAACAAGCCGATGGCTGTATCGGCCTACGGTGGGACGATCAAGGGTCTGTCGGTCAAAGAGGGCGACATGGTGAAGCGCTATGACGTGATGGCCCGCCTCGTGTGGGACGAGGCTCCGCTGTACATCGATAACGACAGCATCCTGCGCGACTATGTGAAGGCGAAGCTCGAGCTGGAGGCTGCGGTAAAGAAGCGCGAGGCGCTGAAGGTGACGGCGCCCTGCGACGGCACGGTGACTTCGGTGACAGTGAGCGCGGGCGACAGCGTGAGCGCGGGCGACAGGCTGCTCAGCCTCGTGGGCGAGGACGGCATGACGGTGACGCTCAAGGTGGATGAGCTGGACATTGTGAGCGTTGAGCCGGGGCAGCGGGTGACGCTGACCGTGGACGCGCTCGAGGACGCCGCATTGACGGGCACGGTTGAAAAGATCGCGCCGCTTGGCAATGTGGGCTCGGGCGTGACGACCTATGATGTGACCATCGAGCTTCACGACGTGGACGGGCGCGTGCGCGGCGGCATGAACGTCTCCGGCAACATCGAGACGGCGAGCGCAGAGAATGCGGTGCTCGTGCCGACGGAGGCGCTGCGCAAGGACGCGCAGGGCTGGTATGTCACGCTCGCTGGCGGCGGGCAGCGCTATGTGACGCTGGGGCTGATGACCGACGCGACGACGCAGATCGCCTCCGGACTTGCGGCAGGCGAAACGGTCGTCTACTGAATTGAGGCTGCAAAAGCGCGGGTTTCCGCGCTTTTGTTCTTGCAACGGCGCAGGTTTTATTATAGAATAGTCGCATCGCACACAAGGAGGCAGGGCATTGAAGGAGATTACCAGCGTTCACAACCCGCGCCTCGCCGCGCTGCGGGAGCTGCAAAGGCCGCGCGCGCGCCGGGAGAGCGGGCTCTTTCTTGCGGAGAGCGCGAAGATGGTTGCCGAGGCGCTGTCGCTCTCGCTGTGCCGCACGCTCGTGGTCGAAAACGGACGTGCGCAGGAGTACGCGGCGATGATTGCACAGGCGGAGGACGCGCACTGCGAGGTGCTGCTCGTCTCCCGCGCCGTCATGGACGCGCTCAGCGAGGCGAAGACCCCGCAGGGCGTCGTCTGCACCGTGGCTATCTGCCCGGAGCCGGAGCGGCTCGCGGGGCGGCGCATCGCCGCGCTCGACGGCGTGCAGGACCCCGGCAACGTGGGCACGATTCTGCGCACGGCGGATGCGGCGGGCTTTGACGGCGTGCTGCTAGGCAGCGGCTGTGCCGACCTTTACGGCGCAAAGACGCTGCGGGCGACGATGGGCTCCGTCTTTCGCGTGCCGACGCGGCGCACGGACGACCTCGCGGGCGAGCTGGCAGCCATGCGCGCGCGGGGTTACGCGATTGCGGCCACCGAGCTGGGCGGCGAGGACTTCTACGCGGGCTGTCCGCGCGGGAATTGCGTGCTCGTCATCGGCAGCGAGGGACACGGGGTGTCGCAGGCCGTTCGCAGTGTGGCGACGCACCATCTGGCGCTGCCCATGCGCGGCGGCGCGGAATCGCTCAACGCGGCGGTGGCCGCGGGCATCATGATCTACGAAATGGCGCGCGAGCGCTGAAATGCGGCCGCACGGGCCGCTTCACACGGAGGGAAAATCACATGTCAGTCACATTGGGAATGATTCTGGAGGCACGCGAGCGGCTCAAGGGCGTGGCGCAGCGCACAGGTATGGTCCAGTTCAAGGCGCTCTCGGATGAAAGCAGCCAGGTATACCTCAAGACGGAGGATTTGCAGAACACCGGCTCCTTCAAGGTGCGCGGCGCGTACATCAAAATTGCCAGCCTGAGCGAGGAGGAGCGCGCCTGCGGCGTCATTGCTTCCTCTGCGGGCAACCACGCGCAGGGCGTGGCGCTGGCGGCGAAGGCCTTCGGCGTCCCTGCGACCATCGTCATGCCCGCGGGCGCGCCGCTTTCCAAGGTCAAGGCCACGCGCGAGCTGGGCGCGAACGTCGTGCTGCACGGAACCGTCTACGACGACGCATATGCCGAGGCCTGCCGCCTGCAAAAGGAGACGGGCGCGACGTTCATCCACCCGTTTGACGACCCGATGGTCATCGCCGGTCAGGGCACCATCGGGCTGGAGATCATGGACGATCTGCCGGACGTGAACACGATTGTCGTGC
>JALFHA010000001.1 GCA_022776785.1 Clostridiales bacterium
AAATCTAGCTTTGCAGAATCAGCCCCGTTTCAATCGTAGGATGCTTCGCATCCTGCTCTGAAACTGCTTTTTCTTTTGAACAATAAGGGAACATTGGGCTGCCGCCCAAACCTGCTTGAGGGATTTCATCCCTCAAACTCCTTTCTTCGCTTCGCGCTTATATTCGAGCTTTTAAGTGCAAGACAGTATGAGTATTCAGCTGCGGGAAGCGTGACATTTTTGCAAGATGACGTTTCGGACTTGATAGGATATAAAGCCCATGCTATAATGGGCCGGTCGGGGAGGCTTGCGTGTGTTTTCGGGGTTTTCTCAGGATGCGATCAATTTTCTGAGTGAAATACGCTTGAACAACAATCAGCAGTTTTACGAGGCAAATCGGGAGCGGTATGAGGCGAATGTCAAGGCGCCGCTGCGCGCGCTCTGCGATGAGATGAGCGCAGTGGTCGGAATGATCGACCCAAAGCTGGACACAAGGCCGGGGCGCACGATGAGCAGGATACGCCGGGACACCCGGTTCACCAAGGATAAATCGCCCTTCCGCGACCATGTGTGGCTGGGATGGCGCTATCCGGGAGAGAGCAGGAGCGAGGGCTTCGGACTCTACTGGGGCTTCGGCCCGGATTGGATGGGCTGGGGCTGCGGCTGCTATGCGGCGGACAAGCCGCTGATGGACGCACTGAGGCTGCATATCCAGAAAAGCCCTCAGGAGGTGCGTGAGGCGCTTCATCAGCCCGGCATGGAGGGACGCTTCGAGCTCTATGGCGAGGCGTACAGGCGGATCAGCGTGCCGGAGGACGTGCCGGAGGATCTGAGGGAGCTGTACGTCCGCAAGGGCTTTGGGCTGGAGCACACCGGCACACGGGAGGACTGGGCTGCGCTGCACACGCACGAGATGGCGGATCTGCTGGCCGCTGATCTGCTGGCGATGGCACCGCTTCAGCAGCTGATGCGCAGGATGCGCGCACAGGCGGAGAGCGCGCAGGCGGAAACAGCCAGACAGATGGAGGAGAAGCGGCGCGAAAGCGCGGCTCGGGAAACACCGAAGACGCGGCTGACTGTGCGCAGCGCGGAGGAATTCGAGTTCTGATATCCGCGGGATAGCGGGCGCACAGCTGGAATACAATCAGAGCAACCAGAACAAAGGGGCGGAGGACAACAAAATGAATCTAATCGTGGAAACGCTCAAGGCCGTGCTGTTTGGCGTGGTGGAGGGCATTACGGAGTGGCTGCCGATCAGCTCGACGGGACACATGATTCTGCTGGACGAATTTGTCCAAATGCAGATGAGCGACGCCTTTATGAGCATGTTTGAGGTCGTCATCCAGCTCGGCGCTATTCTGGCGGTTGTGGTGCTGTATTTTGGCAAGCTATGGCCGTTCAAGAAGGGCGAAAAGGGGAAGGGCATCGTCAGCTGGGTGAAGACCGACACGATGAGCCTTTGGGTCAAGATCGTGGTGGCGATTCTGCCCAGCGCTATCGTGGGCATTCCGCTGGACGACTGGATGGACAAGTACCTGCATACCGCGCCGGTCGTTGCGGCGATGCTGGTGCTCTACGGCGTGGCGTTCATCGTGGTGGAACGGCGGCAGAAGGGACGTCGGCGTGCGCGCATTCAAAATGTGGAGCTGATCGACATGCGCATGGCGCTGGCAATCGGCCTGTTCCAGGTGCTCTCGCTGGTGCCGGGCACGAGCCGCTCTGGCGCGACGATCCTCGGCGGCATCCTGATGGGCTGCTCTCGCGCGGCGGCTTCCGAATTCAGCTTCTTCCTCTCGATTCCGACGATGGCGGGCGCAAGCCTCATCAAGGTGCTCAAGTTTGGCCAGAGCTTCACCCCGGGCGAGCTGCTGGTGCTCGGCGTGGGATGCGTGACGGCGTTTGTGGTGTCGATCATCGCGATCAAGACATTCATCGGCTATATCAAGAAGCACAGCTTCGAGGCGTTTGGCTGGTACCGCATCATTCTGGGCTTGCTGGTGGCGCTGTACTTCCTGATGAAATGATATAAAAGCGTGGGAGGAACGAAATCCTCTCACGCTTTTTATATAGGCTGTTGGCTGTAGGCAGATTACTTCTCGGCCAGCAGGGAGGCGTAATACTCCGCCTTCTCCTCCTCGGTGGAGACGTTGCACAGATACATCATATCCGCCATGGCGCCGGAAAGCGCCTTCGGAATGCGCTGTGCCATCTTGATTCTGCTGCCGTACTTGGCCATGATCGCATTGTGATCCATGACAAAGTTCTTGCCGTCGCGGCGGCCGCAGTAGCAGCAGTAGAAGTGCTCAGCGCCGTTGTCCGGAAGCGTGCGGCGGTTAAAGGCAACCATGTCCGCCCAGATCTTGTATACGTCGCAGGAGTTGGCGAAGTTGAACATATCCGCGCTGAAGCCGCCGGACGGACGCATGTTGACCTCAAGGCCCAGAATGTCGCCCTTCTTACCCAGCGCGGGCTGATCGTCGTTGAGGACGAAGAACTCCAGATGCACGAAGCGGCTCTTCACGCCGAAGGCTGCAACGGTGCGGCGGCCGATGTCGCGCATCGCGTCGGGCAGGTTCTTCTCGATGTAGTAGCAGGAGTTGCCGTTGGTGTTGACGGTATCCATGATGGAATCCATCGTCACGTTGCCCGTCTCAAAGAGCGGATTGCCCTGCGCATCGATGACCGCGTCGTAGGTGTGCACCGTGCCGTTGACGAACTCCTCCATGATGTAGAGCGTCTCGTCCTTGGTGGCGAAGAAGTAATTCAGCTCGTCGTCGCTCTTGAGCTTGTAGGTGTGGGAGGCGCCCACGCCATTGTCCGGCTTGACGATGACCGGATAGCCGACCTCGGCGATGAAATCCTTGCAGCCCGTGTAATCGCGCACCAGATGCCAGCGCGCAGTCTTGATGCCCGCCTTGGCATAATACGCCTTCATGGCGGACTTATACTTGACGGCCTCCATGTCCGGCGTCTTGAAGCCGGTCTCGATGTTGAAGGCAGTGCGCAGCGCGGCGTCGCGCTCGAGCCAATACTCGTTATTGCTCTCCAGCCAGTCGATCTTGCCATGCTTGTAGGTGAGGAACGCCACGGCGCGGAACACCTCGTCGTAGTTCTCCAGAGAGGAAACCTTGTAGTACTCGTTCAGGCTGGCCTTGAGCTCGGGCATGAGCTGATCGTAGGGGCAATCGCCGATGCCGAGCACATTCATGCCGTTGTGCTTGAGCTCGGCACAGAACTTCCAGTAGTTGGTCGGGAAGTTCGGAGAGATGAAAACGAAGTTCTTCATACAAAAATCACTCCTTTTGTGTGTGGTTCTGTCCGTTCATGGCGCTGCGTGCCGCGGCTCAGCGCTCGCCCATCAGGAAGGGCAGATAGTAGGCGGTTTGCTTATACCACCAGTCCCAATCGTGGTTGACGTCGTAGCCCCAGAAGTTGACCCATGCGTTGATACCCTTGCTGCGCAGTACACCGTCAAGCCGCGCAGTGCTGGCCTTGAGCACATCCTCCCACGCGCCCTGCCCGACGCAGATGATGATCTTGCGCTCGTTGTACATGCGGATATAGGGGTGATCCCACGGCATTCCGGCGATGAAATCGCACGGGGAATTGGCGTAGACGAGATCGTCCATGTAGTCGCCGAAGGCATCCCTGGAATCGTACACGCCGGAGAGGGCGAGCACGCTGTCGAAGATGTCCGGGCGGCGGAAGAAGAGGGTGGCCGCGTGCTGCGCGCCCATCGAGCAGCCGAAGGGCGTGATGGGCATCTGACACCAGTTGCGCTCACCTGCGAGGTGGTTGATCTCCGGCACAAGCTCGTCGATGATGTAATGCATCCAGCGCTCGTGCTGCTCGATGCGCCAGCGCGGATTTCCGCCCTTGTTGGCCCAAGTCTCATTGTCGATGGTGTCGATGGAGAAGACCATGATTTTGCCGTCGTCAATCCACGGGCGGAACACGTCGTCCATGTGGAAGTTTTCAAAGTCGAAGAAACGACCGGCCTGACAGGGAATGAACAGCACGGGCTTGCCCCGGTGGCCGTAGACCTTGAACTCCATATCGCGGCCCAGAAAGTTGGAATAGCGCTTGAAATAACGAATTTCCATGAACGATGCTCCTTTGTGGATGA
>JALFHA010000015.1 GCA_022776785.1 Clostridiales bacterium
AAAAAGCTAAAAGCGCTTGGCTGGGAAGCACCTGTAGTTGCTGCATAAGCCTTTCAGTTAAGCTCAAAATTTTCGATACAAAAGCTTTACAGGGGTAGTTTGCGCTTTTTTGCTACCCGAAAGATACGGTTTCAGAGTAAAGATGGGATAGCAATCGCGAAGTGATGATGGGGTTTGGGGGTTCGTAATCGGCGCCGCCTGTGGCGGACTCAGGCAGGTGAAGGCTGGAAACCGCAAGGAGCGCCTTTGGCGCGACTATGCGAGTTTCCCGGGTCGGCAGCCCAACGTATCCCATTGATAGAGCATTTTTGCAAAGTAGTCAGGGAGCGAAGCGAGGCCTGATGGTGAGTTCTTGACGAACAAACGAGAAAACCGCAAGAAATACTCTAATCGAAGAACAGTATAAAGCGTGCATGGGCAAACAAACAGTAACAACAAAAGCTGCGGAGATGCTGTTCCGCAGCTTTTTGTGATGATGCCGGACAATCTGCGCCGCGCGATTGACAAGCCCCGCTTCCGTCTATATAATGAAGAATACGGACAGCTTCGCAGGTGATCACCTGTCCAGCCCGAGCACGATGCTCTGGATGGTCATGGTGTCCGGCTCGATGGTGTAGCGGCAGTAGACGTGCTCATAGCGGCCGTAGTCGTCCTTCGTGCCTGCGGGATAGGACGAGGTCGGAGCCAGCAGCGTGACGATGATGGAGCCGCTATCCACGGTCAGCAGGCCGCGCGGGGGCAGGGCGGTCATCACGCCGTTCTGGTTCTCAAAATAGCTGGCGCAGTAGAGGATGATTTCCTCGTCGGACTGCTCGCCCGTCTGGTCGGTGTCGACCTGCTTTTCGGTGAATGTCGAGGGGAAGCGCGAAAGCAGCGTATCCAGCGAGTCGCCCACGCTTACGCCGCGCGGGCCGTCGCTCACGCGCAGCGTGCCGGACTCGCGCAGACGGGTCATCTGCGCCTGCGCGAGGTCGGAGACGGTGAAGGGCTGCGCCGCGTCGTAGGGCAGGGCGGTCGCCTGCGGCTGGGCCTCCTGCTCGCCGGGCAGGCGAATGTTAAAGATGAGCAGGCAGATGACGAGGCTGAGCAGCATCGCACCGATGCCGCCCGCTACGCACAGCAGCGTGATGCGGCGCTGCCTGCGCCGGGCCATCTGTTCCCGTCTGCGTTTTTGGGCCATTGTATACCTCCTCTGCCGGTTGGGTAATCTGTAGTGATGACAATCCCTTCGCTCAGCTTCGGCCTCGGGCAAAGAAGCGGCGGGATTTGCATCCTTATTCGGTAGGAATGCTGCCGGCAGGAGCCGGTTTGATACGACATTATAGCACATTTGCCCCCTGTGCGCCAGTGCGGCGGGGCGGGATGAGGTGGAAATTATGGGGATTGTTGATACGGCGCAGGCGGCGCTTTCGGGCTTTGGCATGGAGCAGGCGATCTTCGCGCTGGTGGCGCTGTGCCTGCTGCTGGTGGTGCTCATGGGCGCAGCGCTGGCTGTGCTCAGCCGCCGCTCTCGCCGCGCGGAGGAGAAGCTGCGCGCCCTGTCCATGGAGACTGCGCAGCAGCTCAGCTCGGTGGAGAAGCTGGCAGAGCAGAGCGGCAGCAGCGTCCGGCAGGAGGTTGACCGCGCCATGCAGGGCGTCAGCGAATCGATGCTGCGCATGATGGGCGAGATGACCCGTACCCAGCAGGGGCAGATGGACGCGCTGGGCGGCCAGCTCCGTGCGGTCGGCCGCCAGGAGGAGGAGCGCATGGAGCGCATCCGCCAGACGATGGACAAGCGTCTGGGCGCATATGAGGAGCGATTGGGCGGCGTCAACCGCACGCTGGAGGAAAAGCTGGCCGGGAATGAAACGCGCATGGAGAAGATGCGCGAGACGCTGGAGGGCGGGCTCACCCGCATGAGCGAGGATAACCGCGCTCAGCTCGAGCAGATGCGCCAGACGGTTGACGAGAAGCTCAGCGCGACAGTCGATCAGCGGCTGGAGGCATCCTTCGCCTCCGTCACGCGGCGGCTGGAGCAGGTCAACTCGAGTCTGGCGGCCATGCAGTCGCTCGCCGGGAGCGTGGACGAGCTCAGCCGCACGCTCGGCAGCTCGCAGCCGCTGGGCACATGGGGCGAGGTGCAGCTGGGCTCGCTGCTCTCCCAGATGCTCGCGCCGGAGCAGTACGCCCAGCACGCCGCGGTTCGCCCGGGCGGCGAACCTGTGGCGGATTTTACGGTGGTGATGCCGGGGCAGGGGCACGAGCATCCCGTGGTTCTGCCCATCGATGCAAGCCTGCCCATGCGCGAATACGCGGAGCTGTGCACGGCGCTGGAGAGCGGCACGCGCGAGCAGGTGGATGCCGCGCGCTCGCTGCTGGAGTCTGCCGTGCGGATGCACGCGCGGCGCATGTCCGAAAAGCTGATCGCTCCGCCATATACGACGGATTACGCTGTGCTTTTCCTGCAAAGCGAGGGACTTTTCTGCGAGGTACTGCGCATCGGCGGGCTGGCTGAGCGCATTCAGAAGGAGAGCCGCATGGTGATCGCCGGGCCGACGACGCTCTCCGCGCTGCTCACGAGCCTGCAAATGGGCTTCCGTTCGCTGGCCATCGAGCAGCGCACGGAGGAGATCGCCCGGCTGCTGGCCGCAGTTCGCGCGGATATCGGCGGCTTTGCCAGCCTGCTCGGGCGCACGCAGAAGCAGCTTCGTCAGGCCAGCGAGAGCATTGAAAATGCGCAGCGCCACAGCGAGAGCATTGCCCGCCGCCTGAGCGATGTGGGCGAGCTTCCCGCGGGCGAGGCCAGACGCCTGCTGAGGGAGGATGCAGAGCTGCCGGAGGATGACGACAGCTGGGACTAATACTAATCCTAGATAAAAACGAGCTATAGCGCGAAGCGAAGAAGGGAGTTTGAGGGATGAAATCCCTCAAGCAGGTTTGGAGCCGCAACCTGCCGCCGCCTGTGGCGGAATCAGGCAGGCGAAGGCTGGAAACCGCAAGGAGCGCCTTTGGCGCGACTATGCGGGTT
>JALFHA010000085.1 GCA_022776785.1 Clostridiales bacterium
GCTGCGCTGGCAAAGCCCCATGCTCGCCGCGCAGGGCGTGGTGGTGCTTGCCAACATGCTCACGCAGTCGCTGGGAAGGACGGTGCGCGCCGCGCTCATCGCCACCAGCCGCCAGGGGCTGTTCTTCCTCCCGCTGCTGCTGACGCTCCCGCGCCTATGGGGCGAAACGGGCCTCGTGCTCTGCCAGAGCGCGAGCGACGTGCTCTCCCTCCTGCTCACGCTGCTGCTGCTGCGCGGCGCTCTCACAGATTCCGCGTGCGCACGGTGCGGATGTTCTGATGCTCCGACAGCGTGCCGATGATGTCCACATAGCTGGTGTGGCTGGGCATGGAGAGCGTGTAGAGGTTGGTGTAGAGGTTGCCCTCCGGCCTGTTCTCCGCGTGGAAGTCCACGTCGAGAACCTTCACGCCCATGCTGCTGAAGTAGTCATTGAGGAATGCCAGCGTCTGCGTGCGGTGGATGAACTGCACCTCCAGCCGCTTGAGCGTATTGACGTGGACAATGCGCTGCATCAGCCGCAGGATCACCAGCACAATAGCGCCGGCCATCACGCCCATGAGGATGTAGCCCGAGCCGACTGCCAGACCGATGCAGGCCGTGCACCAGAGGGAGGCCGCCGTCGTCAGGCCGGAGATCTTGCGCTCGGTCATGAAGATGGTGCCCGCGCCGAGAAAGCCCACGCCGGAGATGACGGAGGTTGTGATGCGGCCCATGCTCACGCCCACGACGCTCTGCTCGCCCAGCGAGAGCACGCACGCCACCGTCTGATGCTCGATGAGCGAGACGAGCGCCGCGCCCACGCACACCAGCACATGGGTGCGCATCCCGGCGGGCCGGTTCTTGATCTCGCGGTCAATGCCGATGACCGCGCCGATGACCACGGCCACGGCGATGCGCAGCAGCAGCACGCCGACGCTCAGCGGCTGCCCGAAATCCGCCATTCCATTCCACATGTTCTTCCCTCCCCGCGCGCAGGGCGCTTCGTATTAAAACCCAGAAAAAATTATGTTAAATTTAGGTGAACGCATCATACCACAATTTCACACCGCGCGCAAGGAAAAACCGTCCTTTTACCCAATAATTTCGTATTTCTCTGCGCCGCCTTGCACGATGCGCCTTGACAGCCGCTCCGGCGCGGATTACAATCGCCTTACTGTCCGTTTCGCTCTTCTGTCATTGTATGGAGGCCCGCCATGAAAAATCCCACCGGAGAACAGCTTTCCTCCCTTCGCGCGCGCGCAGAGCGCATTGAGGCCGCCCTGCCGCCGCTGCGCCGCGGCGCGGATGGCAGGCTCGACGCGGCCAGCCGCGCGCAGGTTGCCGCCGCCGCTGAGCGCACGCTGCGCCGCTATCGGGCTGTCGGCGCGTCGCTGGTGCTCTGCGCGCCCGGCGGCGCGACGGATGTGCTGACCTTCGGCCTGGCCCGCCGCCGCCCGCGCATTCCCGTCACGGAGCGCACCTGCTTCCGCGTCGCGTCCGTCTCCAAGCTGGTGATGGCCTTCGGCGCGCTCTCCCTCGTCGCGGACGGCCTGCTTTCGCTGGACGAGGACGTCTCCGCCCGGCTAGGCTATGCCGTGCGCCACCCCGGCTATCCCGACGCGCCGGTGACGCTGCGTATGCTGCTGACCCACACCGCCGCCCTGCGCGACGAGGGCAGCTACGGCACGCGCGGCATGGAACCGGGCTGCACGCTGCGCGTGCTGCTTGCCGACCCGGCCAACTGGCTGCCCCGGCGCCCGGGCGAGGCGTTCCACTACACCAATTTCGGCGCGGGCATCGCAGGCGTGGTGCTCGAGCGCGCCAGCGGCCTGCCGCTCGACGGGCTGATGCAGCGCCGCGTCTTTTCGCCGCTGGCCATCCGCGCCAGCTACGACCCGCGCCGCATCGTCCCCGCAGACGATCTGGCCGACGGCTACGCCGTGCGCCCCCTTCTGCCCCCGCGCCTGCGCTACGACGCGGCGGCGCTCGCCGCGCGTCCTCCGGAGCCCTTCGACCCGGAGCGGGACTACCTCGCCGCTGCAGGGCGGCTCATCACCGACAGCGCAGGCATGGCGGCGCTCGTGCGGCTGCTCGCCTCGCAGGACGGCATGGGCGTGCTGCCCGGCGAGCTGCTCTCGCTCATGCGCACGCCGCAGGACGGCATGGGCGGCGTCGTGAATGCTGGGCGCGGGCTGAACACGGCCCTGCTGCCGGGCGTTTTTGACGGCTTCTCGCCCGTAGGCCATCAGGGCGTGGCCTATGGCATGTGCGCCGAGCTGTTTGCCGACCCGG
Organism: Clostridiales bacterium; assembly: GCA_022776785.1. GTDB lineage: Bacteria > Bacillota > Clostridia > Christensenellales > Aristaeellaceae > Ventricola. Next base: position 2,272 of record JALFHA010000085.1, read on the forward strand.
CGCGTGGCTGTGGCGTGGGCGTGATGACAAGCGGCGTGCGCCTCGTGCGCGAGGGGCCGCTCATGCTGCCGGGGCTCGAGCTGCTGGCGCTGGGCTTTGCGTCGCTGCGCGATTGACTTTTGGCTGATTTTCACAATGGCTTCACATTCATTAAACTTTTCTTCCAAATTCCATCATCTTCTCTCCATAGCCTCTGCGTATACTATGCCTGTCGCTTGAAGAAGCGGCAACCAACACGTATTTCGCACCTCTCTTGAAAGGAGATCGATTTGTATGACTACATCCCGTCGCTTCCGCCGTCTGGCGGCGCTGGCCGTGGCGCTGGCGCTGCTGACGACCGCCGCCCTGTCCGTCATGGCGCAGGCCGAAGAAACCAAGTTCGCCCTGATTGAGGGCACCGAGACCGGCGACACGCTGTCCCCGCGTGAGATCGCCGCGAAGTGCCGCACCTCCGTGGTCGCCATCGAGACGGAGACCCGCGTCGTCCAGAACGGCTACGATTACTCGCCGTTCGGCATGTTCGGCTACGGCTATGGCTATGGCTACGGCTACGGTGACCGCGGCGGCTCCCGCGAGTACACGCAGACCTCCGCAGGCTCCGGCGTGATCCTCTCCTCCGACGGCTACATTCTCACGAACAACCACGTCATCTCCGGCGCGGACAAGATCACCGTCTACGTCATGCCGGAGGATGCTGACGGTGAGGAGACCGCCTATGAGGCGACGCTCATCGGCGCCTCGGAGACGAACGACGTCGCCGTGCTCAAGATCGACGCGAAGGGCCTGAACGCCGCCTCCTTCGGCGACAGCGACACGCTGGAGCTGGGCGAGCCGGCCGTCGTCATCGGCAACCCGATGGGCAAGGTGCACGGCTCCGTAACGGCGGGCATCATCTCCGCCACCGAGCGTGAGCTGACCATCGACGACGTCACCATCGACGCCATCCAGACCGACGCGGCCATCAACCCCGGCAACTCCGGCGGCGCGCTGTTTGACGAGTATGGCAACGTGGTCGGCATCGTCTACGCGAAGTCGTCCTCTGTGTCCATCGAGGGCATCGGCTACGCCATCCCGGTCAACAACGTCAAGGAGCTTGTCAGCCAGATCATCAACGAGCCTGAATCCGTGCAGGCGCAGACCAAGGGCAGCCAGATCATGCTGGGCATCACCATCCAGAACGTGACCGAGGAGCTCTCCAGGCGCTACAACATGCCGGTCGGCGTGTACGTCAAGGACGTGGAGTCCATGAGCGCCGCTGAGCGCGCCGGCATCCAGAAGGGCGACATCATCGTGGAGTTTGCGGGCGAAACGATCACCGACGCAGATTCGCTCAACGCGGTGAAGGCGCAGCAGACCTCCGGCGATACCGTGTCCATCAAGGTGGACCGCAACGGCAAGACCGTGGAGCTTGACATCGTCATCCCGCAGCCGACCGAGGTCGAGACCGACAAGTAATTTCCTTTCCTTCATAAGAACAAGGGCTTGCAGCACCGCGAGGTGCCTGCAAGCCCTTGTTTCTTTATTCCGTTTTCAGCGTCTGCACGCGGCTGATGATGATGGAGATCGTACCATCGTCGTTATTGACAACGGCAAAGCTGTTTTCATCGTCGGCCAGCTCGCGCGGCAGCGTGATGGACACGCCATTGTCCGTGCGGATCTTAACCCTTTGCAGCTGCGCGACGACGCGCTTGTTCTCCACCGGGATGACCGGCTCGAGCGCCTCCTCGCGCATCTGCCGCCCCACCTGCTCGATGATCGCCTCGCGCTCCGGGTCAGAGCGGAAGACCTCGTCGGCCACGTCCTCCACGTCGATGACGCCCTTCTCCTCGATGGATTTGCTCATCGCCCGCTTGACGGCGGGGCGCAGCTCCTGCGGGGTCATGTCCGGCGGCGCGGCCTGCTCGAGCATCTCCGTCACCGCAGCGACGGCCTCCTTCGTCGTGCGCGTCGGAGCCATCGCAAAGAGCGCCTCGCCAAAGAGCGCGCGGTTGCCCACGTTGGTGAGCACCTGCGTATCCCGCAGGCGGATATCCCCCGTGGACAGGTTCACGACAAACCCCGCCACGCCCTTCGCGCCCGGCGGCGGCAGCACCGTGCCGTGCGCCAGCAGGCGGGTCAGCATCGCGCCGTCCTCCCCCGCCGGCTCGACCTGATGCACCACCGCCTGCCGGTAGGGCAGCATGGCAACGCACAGGTGCGGCTCATTTTCGCGGTCAAAGGCAAAGACGGCGAGGTCAAACCCCTCGCGCGGGATCTCCAGCGTTTGCAGCGCGTCGTCCATCGCGCGCAGCAGCATGTCCGCCGCCTCGCCGAACGGGCGGCTGAGGAACTGGCGCAGCAGCTCCTCCTGCGCGCCGCCGCTCTGTACGCAGGTGGTGCGCGTGCCGTCAGAGCCCATCAGCTTCTCCGCGACGGCGGAAAGATACGCCCCGGCCTCGTCGTCGGGCCTGTCAGGCTTTGCCGGAAAGACCGGCGAAGACGCGCCGCCATCGTAAAGGGCAATCGCAGCGCGGGCGATAATGTTCATGCTTTCACCTCAGGATTCAAGTATTGTTCACAGCCTTATCAGCAGCATATACAGCGCCGTGCCCGCGCCAACGCTCAGCAGTGTATTGCGCCAGCGCAGGTGCAGCAGCACGACGGCGGCCACCGCGGCGAGCTGGCGGAGCCCATCCCCCGCCGTGCCGAATGGCACGCCCTTGAGGCAGTAAACGACCAGCGCCGCCATGATGGCGGGCGGCAGCACGCGCCCAAGCGCAAGCACGAGCCGCGGCGCGCCGTGCCTGCCGCCAAAGCAGAGGAAGGGCAGCGCGCGCAGCAGCAGCGTCACCAGCGCGCAGACGGCCACGATCATCAGCGCGTGCTTATCCATGCGCCTCCCCCTCTCTGCCTGTGCGCACCTGCATGACGGTCAGCACCAGCGCCGTCGCCGCCAGCGCGGGCGCGAGAAACGCATCCGGCCCCAGCAGCAGCAGCGCGCCGACGGAGATGACCGCGCCAAGCGCCATCGGCAGGCGGTCGGCACGGTTCATCGCACGCTCCACGCAGATGACCGCAAACAGCGCCGTCATGGAAAAATCGATGCCCGTCAGGTCAAACGGCAGGCCCTGCGCCATCAGCGCGCCCGCCACTGACCCGGCAATCCAGTAGAGCTGGTCGTAGGCGGCCACGCGCACCATCACGCCGCCGCTTTCGTGCTCATCCATGCCGCAAAAGACGGAATACGTCTCGTCCGTCAGCGAGAAGATCAGGTAGGGGCGCAGCCTGCCCAGCCCCGAAAACCGCTCCACAAACGACAGCCCGTAGAACACATGACGCGCGTTGACCATCAGCGCCGTCAGCGCGACGGTGACGAGCGACGCGCCAGAGGCCATCAGCGGCACCATGACGAATTGCAGGCTCCCGGCATAGACGGTCGTGCTGATGAGCAGCGCCCACGCCGGGCCGTAGCCCGCCTGTGCGAGCGTCGCGCCAAAGGCGATGCCCAGCACCACATAGCCCGCCAGCACCGGCAGCGACAGCTTCAGCGCGCGGCTTGCCTGCTTTGTGTCAGCCATTGTCCTGCCCTTTCCGCGCGCCATCCGTCACGCGCTCAAAGCGCCACGCCTGCGGGGCGTCCGGGTACTTCTCCCTGTCAACGGGCGAAAAGAACATCGCCTTCGGGCGCACCCACACGCCGCGCTCCCCGTAGAGCGCGCGGTAGACGACGACCTCCCCCCGCGTCTCCGAATCATGGGCAAAGTGCAATATCTCGTAGAGCCTACCCTTGAAGTGGCGCACGATGTCGCCGGGCTTCATGCGCTCCGCTTCCGTTTCCTTCATCATATTGTCTGTCATATAGTCCGTCACCCCGTCCGTCAGGCGCGCTCCTCGCTCTCAAGGATTCGCGTCAGGTTCATCATCAGGCTCAGCGTCGGCGCGAACAGCGCGTCATCCTCCATGTCCATCAGCTTCTGAATCTTGCCCAGCCGGTAGCGCACTGTGTTTGGATGCTGATAGAGCGCCTTCGCCGCGGCGGCCACCTCCATGTGCAGCTCCACATACACGCGCGCCGTCTGCTCCAGGCTCGCATGATTCTGCTCGTCGTATTCGCGGATGCGCGCCATGCTCCGCCTGCACTGCTCGCAGACGAACGCGTTCCCGCTCATCGGGAAGAGCCACGCATACAGCCCCAGCTCCTGCGCGCGCAGCATGGGCCGCTCCTCCAGCCGCGCCGCCCGCGCCGCATAGACCGCCTCGCTGAGCGATACGCCCAGCACCTGCCGCTCCTCCCGCGCCCGGCTCATGCCAGCGGACAGACGCGCCCGGTCCACCCCGGCGCGCGCGAGCATTCCTTCAACGTCCTGCACGGCAGCCGCGTCATCCGCACCCCCCTCCATACGAAAGAGCATCAGCATCATCCGCCGCCATTCCATCACCACGCAGCGCCGCGCCAGCGAGGCGTCGCCGGTGAGCAGCGCGTAGAGCCTGTCCTCCAGACCGGGCAGGCGCTCCTTGGGATACAGCGCGCACACGCGGTACGCGCCCTCGCCCGCCGGGTCGATGCGCGCGGCCTTTTCGCGCGCCTGCTCAGGCGTCAGCCCGCCGCGCATGAGCGCGTCCAGCTCCTGCTCATAGCCAGCAAAGTGGCGCTTGCCGCGAATCAGCTCTGTGACCTCGAGGATGACCTCCTCGATATACGTCTCGTCAAAGAGGAACAGCGGCGTGCCCAGCGTGTTGGCCATCTCCACCACGGTGGGCGGCAGCTCGGAAAAGTACGCCGTCTTGACCAGCAGCCCAGCGATGCCCTGATTCATCAGCGCCATCAGCGAATGCGTCACCAGCTGCGCGTCGCTGCGGGCATAGGCCAGCGTCGTCACCACCAGATCGCCGCGGTAAAAATCCGCCAGCTTCATGCGCGACGGATCGTATTCAAAGAGCACCGCTGCCGTCACCGTGCGCTCCAGCCCGGCCTGCCCGGCAATCAGGCGCAGACCCTTCAGGGTTTGCAGCCGGTACAGCTCCCTGATGCGAATCATGCTGTCGCCCCCTCTCGTGTTGAGATGAAACCGCCCCGCCAAGCACCGGCCAGTCCGAAGCCGCGGGATTTGCTGAATATTGTATCATCAGACAACTGCATTTTCAAGGCGTCCATATGTGAAAAAAACGCCGGGAACGCAGGTTCCCGGCGCAGGAAGCGCAGTGCGCCCCCTCATCAGCAGACGATATTGAGCAGACGGCCCGGCACGAAGATGAGCTTCTTCACCTGCGCGCCGCCGACGAGCTTTTTGACCGTCTCGTTCTCCAGCAGCTTCTCGCCGTCCTCGCGGGTCAGCGTCGCGGGCACCATGATGCGCGCGCGCACCTTGCCCTTGATCTGCACGGCGATTTCCACCTCGTCGGCCACGAGCTTGCTCTCGTCCCACGTCGGCCAGCTCTGCCTGTAGATCGGCTCGCCAAAGCCGCAGCTCTCCCACATTTCCTCGGTGATGTGCGGCGCGACCGGATTGAGGCACAGCAGCAGCGCGCGCAGCTCGCCGCGGGTGACGCTGCCGTTGGCGTACACATCGTTGACAAAGGACATCATCGCCGCGATGGCGGTGTTGAACTTCATGCGCTCGTAGTCCTCGGAGACCTTCTTCACCATCGCGTTGACGGGCGCCTCCATCTCATGGCGCACATCCTCCGCCTCGGTGAGCATATCCTGGAGACGCCACACGCGCTCAAGGAAGCGGCGGCAGCCGCGCGCGCCCTCGGTGGACCACGGAATCGCCTGGTCGAAC
>JALFHA010000121.1 GCA_022776785.1 Clostridiales bacterium
GGGATATGTCCTCACGCGCTGTTTTCGGCAGGCAGCTCAAGCTGCACGGTGATTTCCAGCGTCTCACCCGCCGGAATTCTGTCCTGCACGGTCAGAGAGGACAGGCCGTGGATGCGGTAGATCGTCAGCGTCACGCTCTCGCCGGCCTTTTTGCCAGCGATGGTATTCGTCAGGTCGGTATGCAGCCGCACGCGCTCGCCATCGATGCGGATGATGATGTCATCGGCTTGAACGCCTGCGCGCTGCGCCGGACCGCCCTCCGTCACCGCGCTGACGTAGACGCCTGCCGGAATCAGACCTGCGGTCGCTTCTTCGCTTCCGCGCAGCGTCATCACAGAGATGCCCAGCCTCGGCCGCGTCACCCTGCCGTTGGCGATCAGGCTTTCGACGACGGGCCTGACGACATCCATCGGGATGGCCATCGCGATGCCCTCGATGCTTGCCTCCCCGCGGCTGCCGGTGCTGCTGAATTTGAGCGATGGGATGCCGATCAGCTCGCCGCGCGTGTTGAACATGCCGCCGCCGCTGTTGCCGGAGTTAATGGCCGCGTCAGTCTGGATCATCTTGACGAAGGACGAGCCCTCAAGCTCCCTGTTCAGCGCGGAGATCACGCCGACCGTCACCGTATCAGCCAGCTCGCTGCCCAGCGGATTGCCGATGACGATGGCCCAGTCGCCCACGCGCACGCCGTCCGGCTCACCCATGCGCACGGCAGGCAGCACGACGTCCTCTGTCACGCGCAGCACGGCAAGGTCGGTCAGCTCATCCACACCGACGATTTCCGCCTGCAAATACTGCCCCTGCCAGAGCACCTGCACGTCGCTTGCGCCCTCGACGACGTGATAATTCGTCACTACATGCCCCTGTGTCGTGACGACCACGCCGGAGCCCGTCGCGCGCTCGACCAGCTCTGCCTGACCGCTGACGATGCTGTAGGTGTTCGCCCGGTTGCTCACGCCCACCACACAGGGCATGACCGTCTGCGCCACATCGGCAAACGGGCTGCTGACCCCTTCGAGCGCCTGCACATATTCGCCCTGCGCATAGACGCTCTCCGTCTGCGCCGCGCCGAGGGCGTTCACGCCATAGGCTGCACAGCCCGAAATTGCCAGCGCGGTCAGCATCAGCGCCCATTTTTTCCTCGCTTCCTGCATACAAAGTCACCCCGGACAAAGTCTGCCCGGGGTGATCGCGCATTATGCTGTTTTGCGAATCAGCGCAGCGTCACGATGGTTACGCCCGTCTCGCCCTCGCCGTAGCGGCCGAGGCGGAAGCTGCTCACACAAGGATGGCGGCGCAGGCAGTCGGCGATGCCCGCGCGCAGCACGCCCGTGCCGTTGCCGTGGATGATGGACACCTCGCCCAGCGAAGAAATCACCGCGTCGTCGATGAACTTTTGCACCTCTGGGATGGCCTCATCAAGCGCCAGCCCGCGTACGTCGAGCTCCTGGCGCACGGCGCGTGTCGTCACATCCACCCGGGCCTCACGCATGGAGCGCTTGCGCTCGAGCTTTTTCTGTTCTTTCTTCAGCATTTGCTGGGTGGAGGTCAGCGTCCGCAGGTCGGAAAGCTGCACGCGCATCTTCATCATGCCCGCCTTGAGCTGCACATAGCCCTTGGCATCGGCGGGCGAAACGACCGTCGCATCCATATCCATGCTCGCGACATGCACCAGCTCGCCGGGCTTCACGCTCGCAGGAACCAGACCGCCGGTCTCTTTCTTTTCCTCGAGGGCCTCCTGCGCCTTTTCCATCTGCTTTTTGACGCGCTGAATCTCGTGCTCCTGCGCGCCTCCGGACTTCTTCATGGCGCGCAGCTCGGCGATCATCGCCTCGGATTCGCGGCGCGCGTTTTCGACAATGCGCTTGGCCTCGTCCTTCGCCTTTTTCACGGTCTTGTCGCGCTGATCCTCGAGCTTTTTGCGCTCGGCCTCCGCCTGATTGCGGATGGCGACCATCTCCGCGCGCGCCTCCTCAGCGAGCTGGCGCTCCTTCTCGGCCACCTGCCGGTGGTATTCCGCGCCCGCGATGACATCCTCAAAGCGAACCTGCTCGCGGGAGAGCAGCTCCTTCGCCTGCGCGATGACGAACTCCGGCAACCCCAGCCTGCGGGAGATTTCAAACGCATTCGACTTGCCCGGCACGCCGATTAACAGCCTGTAGGTCGGCCGCAGCGTCGAGACATCGAATTCAACGGACGCATTTTCGACGTTGTCCGTCGTCAGCGCGTACTCCTTGAGCTCGCTGTAATGCGTCGTGGCGATGGTGCGCGTATGCATCGTCAGCAACGTGCCCAGAATGGCCTGCGCCAGCGCCGCGCCCTCCGTCGGATCCGTGCCCGCGCCCAGCTCGTCAAAGAGCGCGAGGGAATCCGGCGTCACATTCTCCAGGATGGAAACGATATTGCGCATATGACCCGAGAACGTGGAGAGCGACTGCTCGATGGATTGCTCGTCTCCGATGTCGGCAAACACATCGTCAAAGACGGCCAGTTCCGTGCCGTAGTCGGCGGGCACTTGGAGGCCCGCCTGCGCCATCAGCGTAAACAGACCGGTGGTCTTGAGCGTTACCGTCTTGCCGCCGGTGTTCGGGCCTGTGATAATCAGGGTAGTGAATTCCTCCCCGAGGCGAATGTCCAGCGGCACAACCTTCTCCGGGTCGATCAGCGGATGGCGTCCGCGCACGATGCGGATTCTGCCCTCGCTGTTGATCTTCGGCGCACAGGCGTGCATCTGCCGCGCCAGCGAACCCTTGGCAAACGCGAAATCGAGCTGTGCGAGAATCGCCAGATTGTCGCCAATCGCCTCGGCCTCGGGGGCGATCAGCGCAGACAGCGCGCGCAGGATGCGCTCGATCTCCGCCTTTTCCGCAGAAATGAGCTGCTTGAGCTCGTTGCCGATCTCCACCACGGCCATCGGCTCGATAAAGACGGTCGCGCCCGTCGCGGACTGGTCGTGCACGATACCCGGAATCATCCCGCGGTATTCCTGCTTGACCGGCAGCACATAGCGATCCGCGCGCATGGTGATGATGGATTCCTGGAGGTATTTCTGCGTCGTCGCGCTGTGAATCATGCTGTTCAGACGCTCGCGCACGCGCTCATTGCAGGCTCGCATCTTGCGGCGGATGGAGAAAAGCTCAGTGCTCGCCCGGTCCGCGATTTCATCCTCGCTGATGATCGCCTCGCCAATCGCCTGCTCGATGCTCTTGAACGAGGAGAGGCGCGACGCATTGGCCGTCAGCATCGGCGTGCTGTCCCTATCCGTCACCAGCGCTTCCCGTGCGGCGCGCGCGGCGCGCAGACAGGCCGCCACATTCAGCAGCGCGCGCGGCGAGAGCGCCGCGCCGATCTGCGCCAGATGCAGCTCCGGCCGCACGTCGCCAAAGGGGATCATCGGCGTGCCGCCCAGATAGGTCAGCAGCGTGCAAGCCTCCTCCGTCTCCTGCTGGCTGCGCCGCACGTCATCCATACGGCTGCTGGGCGCCAGCGCGTCGCAGAGCGCCGTGCCCATCTCCGATACGCAGTACTGCGCAAGCTGGGCTCTGATCTTGTCAAATTCCAGCACGCGCAAGGTTCTTTCTGTCATGGTCTTCTCCTTTTTCTTCCCCAAATCGCATCATGCTGCCGCGCTCACTCCACGCCGCGCAGCAGATGGCCGAGCGTTGCGCCCTCCTGCGGCGCATGACGCACGCCGTATCCATCCATCAGGCTCCGGTACGAGGCGGTCAGCTCCCTCTGTCTCTCTAGCGTTTCATCCGTAAAGGCCAGCCGCAGCGAGCTGTCCAGTGCAATCAGCTTCTGCGCGGCCTTGCTCATATCCGTCACGACGCTGTTATAGAGCCGTACCACGCAGCCATGCTCCATGCGCAGCCGCCGCGCCGGGAAGCGATAGCCCCGCCTGTCCGTGTAGACAGCCGGGCAGCCGCCGTCCCGCTCGCAGCCCCGGCAGGCCGTATCCTGCGTTTCATCTCCGCGCTCCGTGCGCCGCGGGCAGTGCGAGAGCAGCATGAGCTGCGTGCGCCCGTAGGCCTCGAGGATATAGTCGCCGCCCTGCTCCATCAGCGCGCGCAGCTCCGCAAAGCTCAGCTCGCAGGAGGCCGTCAGCTTCACGGCGCCCCGTGCGGTCAGGAACCGCGCGCATTCGGCGTTCATCACATTGAGTCCCTGTCCGCCCCACAAGGGAACAGGCCATGCCAGTCCGAGCTGGCCGATATTCTGCGCCGTCACGCCGGAAAGCTCGCCAGCATGGCGACGGACGAAACCGTGCAGCGCGGAAAGCTCCTGCGTCCGCATGGCGGCGGGCAGCACCAGCACGGGTCTCACGCCCTGCACCATGGCAAGCCCGTCCTCCAGCGCCTTTTCCTCGTAGCACTGAGGCTGCCACTCAAAGACGTCTGCGCCGCAGGCAAGCAGCGCCGCCGCATCCTCAAGCCGCTCACCCTGCACGATGAGCAGCCGCTTTTTTGCGGGCAGCTCACAGGGCTCAAAAACAGACTTTCGGTCTGTATTTCTGATCTGCGTGCGCGCGGCTTTCATGCCGCCCAGCACCTCCCGCCGCAGCGCATTGAGCATCCCGGCGGTCATGAACGCCCCCTCTCCATGCAGCGTCAACTCTTCCAGCCTGTACGGCGTGCCGCCTGTCTTGCCGAGCTGGCGCATGGCGGAGGCCTCGTCAAGCGGCCTCTGCTGCGCGGGCTGCACGTCCTGCTCAAGCGTCGCTGTCACGGCATGGCCGTCGCCATCGCGCAGCGTGAACACGGGCGGCTTTCCCGGCACGGCCGTCAGTTCGCCGAAAAGCGGCACCGGCCTGCACTCATGGCTCATCGCCTCGCGGATGTCGCGCATCTGCATTGCGTCCGTCAGCCGGAAGACCATATCGCCCGGGCGCACCTCGCCCGCAGCGGCACGCACCGTCGCCGTCATGCCCGACGCCATATCCGGGCCGGCATACGTCGTTTCCTGCTCCTGCCTGCCGCGGAGCTGCAGTCCGTCTCCGTCGTGAAGCTCCCGCTCCAGCGCAACCTTCGCCAGCGGCCCGCGCACGGATGTCACGCGGCCCATCGGGATGCCCCAGTGGTTCGGGCGCTCCCAGCTCATCAGCGCAGCGTTGCTCCTGCCCATCGCGTAGCCCTCTGTAAAGCCGCCGCGGTTGAAAATCTGGCGCAGCGCCTCCTTCGTCGCCTCGCTGGCCCGGTAGGGCACACGCGCCTCGGCGGCGTCCAGCGCCTCGCGGTAGGCGCGCGTCACCACGCCAACATACTCCGGCCTCTTCATGCGCCCTTCGAGCTTGAAGGAATACACGCCCGCGTCCCGCAGCTCCGGCAGACGGTCGATGAGCATCAGATCGCGCGTGGAGAGCAGGTAGCCCCTCGTCCCGTCGTCGAGCCCGTAGGGCAGGCGGCAGGG
>JALFHA010000126.1 GCA_022776785.1 Clostridiales bacterium
TTGCAGCGCGCCTACGACCAGATCGTACATGACGTGTGCCTGCAAAACCTGCCGGTGTGCATCCTGTCGGATCACGTCGGGCTGGTCGGCGACGACGGCAAGACGCATCACGGCGTGCTCAGCGTGCCGATGATGCTCTCCATTCCGAACCTGACGCTGCTCGCTCCGCGCGATACGCAGCAGATCCGCCTCGCCGTGCGCGCGTCGCTCGCGGTCGAGGGGCCGTGCGTCATCCAGTATCCCAAGGACGGCATTGAGCCGTTTGGCGGGGAGGGCGGCAGCCAGAGCTTCGAGGTGGGCAAATGGCAGACGCTCGTGCCTGCGGGGCGCTATGCGCTGCTGGCCTACGGACGCATGACGCTGCACGCTGTGCGAGCTGCCGCGCTGCTGCGGGACAGGGGCATCGAGGTCGGCGTGATCGACTGCTGCTCGCTCAAGCCGCTGGATGAGGAATGCTTAAGCGGGCTCATCGCCGCGGGCGTGGGCCTCATCACGGTGGAGGAGGGCGAGCTGATCGGCGGCTTCGGCTCCGAGATCGCGCGTCAGTGCGTGCTGCGCGGCGCGCCGGAGCCGGTGGTGATGCTGGGGCTTGAAAACCGGTTTATCACGCATGGCTCGGTGAGCCAGCTCCTTGAGGAATGCGGCCTGACGCCCGAGCAGATTGCCGAGCGCGTGCAGGACGCCGTGAGAAGCATGGGAGAAGACAGATGAGCGATAAAAAGCGGGCGGACGTCGCCCTGGTGGAGCGCGGGCTGGCCGCCAGCCGTGAAAAGGCGCAGGCGCTGGTGATGGCGGGCGTGGTCTACATCCGCGAAAACAAGGTGACCAAGCCCTCTGCGCCGGTGCTCGATTCGGATGAGCTGATCGTCCGGCAGACGGGCACGGGCTACGTCAGCCGCGGCGCGCTGAAGCTGGAAAAGGGGCTTCAGGTGTTCAGCGTCAATCCCGCGGGTGTGGTGGCAATGGATTTGGGCGCATCCACGGGCGGATTCACCGACGTGCTGCTGCAAAACGGCGCGGCGCACGTCTACGCCATCGACGTGGGCTACGGCCAGCTCGACTGGAAGCTGCGCAACGATGCGCGCGTGACCGTCATGGAGCGCACGAACGCGCGCTATCTCAAGCCGGAGGACCTGCCGCTGCGTCCGACGCTGGGCGTGATGGACGTGTCCTTCATCTCGATTACGAAGATATTGCCCGCCGCTGTCGCCATACTCGGCGAGGACGGCGCGTTTATCACGCTGATTAAGCCGCAGTTCGAAGCGGGCCCGGAGCGCGTGGGCAAGAAGGGTGTCGTGCGCGACGCGCAGGTGCATCTTGACGTGGTGCGCGAGGTGCTCTCCTTTGTGGAAAGCGAGCTGGGCTGGCACGCGCAGGCTCTGTCCTTTTCACCGATCAAGGGCCCGGAGGGGAACATCGAATTTCTGGCCTATTTGCTGCCAGCGGCGCGAGCGACGCACAGCGTCACGCCGGAGGAGGCTGAGCAGGTCGTCCGTCAGGCGCACGCGGAGCTGGATGCGCGCGAGGAAAGAAAAGCGGAGGGTGAACACGCATGATCAATCGCGCGCTGTTTGTGCTCAACCGGAACAAGGCCGCCGTGTTTAAGGCGGCGAAGACCTGCGCGGCGCTGTGCCGCGAGCGCGGCATCGAGCCGCGCTTCCTTGAGGAGGATCGGGAGGCGGTCACGCTTCATATGCCCGACGAGGCCGGGAGTGCGTTTCTGCCCGCCCCCTCTGCGGGAGACGCGGATGTGATCTTCGTCTTTGGCGGGGATGGCACGGTGTTGCGCGCGCTCGATTCCTATGTGGACTGTGATATCCCCATGCTGGGCATCAACCTCGGACGGCTGGGCTTTCTGCTGGAGACGCAGGCGGACGAGCTGCCGCAGGCGCTTGACCAGCTCTGCCGCGGGGAATACGAGATCGAGCGCAGGATGATGCTTCAGGTGAGCGCGCGCTGCGCGGGCAGAGAGATCAACGCCTTCGCGACCAACGAGGTCAGCATATCCCGCGGGCTTTCTCAGCGGATGATCGCGCTCAACGCCTACGTGGGCAGCACGCTGGTGGATCACTACATCGCCGACGGCGTGGTGCTCGCCAGCCCGACGGGCTCCACGGCCTATTCGCTCTCCGCAGGCGGGCCGATCGTCAGCCCGGATGTGCACTGCTTTGTGCTCAACCCGATCTGCCCGCATTCGCTCCAGTCGCGGCCCATCGTGCTCTCCTGCCGGGAGCAGGTGACGCTGCGCATCGATATGAAGGAGATGCGCGAGGGCATCCGCCTGTCCGTCGATGGGCAGGAGATGGGGGAAATGCTCAATCAGGAGGAGGCGGTCATCCGCCGTTCGCCGCATGACGGGCTGCTGATCCGCTTTCCGAAGGAAAGGAATTTCTTTTCACTGCTCAAGGACAAGCTGTCGCAGTGGAGTTTGTGAGAATCGAGGAGGTTTCCCGGCATGAAGGCGAAACGACAGGCGCTGATCCGCGAAATCGTGGACACGCAGAGCATCCAGACACAGGAGGAGCTGGCGCAGGCGCTCAGGGAGCACGGCATGGTGGTGACGCAGGCCACCGTGTCGCGCGATATCAAGGAGATGCACCTGCTCAAGGTGCTCGCGGAGGACGGCTCCTACCGCTATGCGACGATGGACAAGGAGGAGCAAGGCACCAGCGACAGGCTGATTCGTATGCTTGCCGATTCCGTGATCGGCATGGACAGCGCGAACAACCTGATTGTCATCCGTACGCTGCCCGGCAGCGCGCATGTCGCGGGTGAGGCCGTGGACAGCCTGCGCTGGAGCGAGGTGCTGGGCACGATTGCGGGCGACAACACGATACTGGTGATCGCCCGCTCCAATGAGGATGTGGAGCCGGTGCTGCGCCGCTTCCGGGCGCTGATCCGGTCTTAAGGGGAATGCCTGAGCGGGGAGGAATACCATGCTGCTGCAGCTTTGCATACATCATCTGGCGCTGATTGAGGAGATGACGCTCGATTTCGCCCCCGGCATGAATGTGATGACGGGTGAGACGGGCGCGGGCAAGTCCATTGTCGTGGATGCGGTCAATCTCGTGCTCGGTGAGCGTGCCGACCGGGAGCTGATCGCCAGCGGGCAGGCCAAGGCACGCGTGGAGGCCGTTTTTGACATCGCGGACAACGAGAAGGTGCAGGCGCTGCTCGGGGAGCTGGAGCTGACCGGCGATGAGGATACGGTGTCCATCTCCCGTGAGCTGACGAGCGCGGGCAAGAACATCTGCCGTCTGAACGGGACGATTGTGCCGCTGCAAACGCTCAAGCAGGTTTCTGCGCAGCTGCTGGACATCCACGGCCAGCATGAGCATCAGCTTTTGCTGGACAGCCGCAACCATATCGGCTATCTGGACGAGTATGCGGCGGATGAGATCCGCCCGCTGCTTGAGGAGAACGCCCGCCTCTATACGGCGTGGCGTCAAGCTGGACAGCGGCTGGTGAAGCTGCGCAAAAGCGTAGCCGAGCGCGCACAGCGGCAGGATATGCTCGCCTTCCAGCTCGAGGAGCTGCGCGGTGCACGTCTGGTTGCCGACGAGGAGGAGGAGCTGGAGCGCCAGAAGGTCTTCTTCCGCAATGCGGGGAAGATCATGGGCGCGTTTGACGAGGCCTGCGCGCTGCTGACCGACGGCAGCGAGGATGAGAGTGCCGCTGTGGAGCTGCTTCGCAGGGGCGTGGACGCGCTGGCGCCTATCGCTGCGCTCGATGAGAAATATGAGACGGTCTATGCGCGGCTCGACGGCCTGTGCTACGAGGTGGAGGACGCAGCGCGCGACCTGAGCGCCCTGCGCGGCGAGATGGACTACGACGAGGCGGAGGCCGAGCGCGTGGAGAGCCGTCTTGACCTGCTTCGGCGGCTGAACCGCAAGTATGGCGCGACGACGCGGGAGATGATCCGCTACCGCGACAAAATTGCTGCGGAGCTGGCAGAACTGGAGGATTCCGACGAGGCGATGGACAGGCTTGAGCGCGAATTCCGCCAGAGCGCGCGCGAGCTGGAGGCGGTATCCGTCCGGCTGACGCACGCAAGGGAAAATGCCGCGCGCCGGTTTGAGGCGAGCATGGAGGAGCAGCTGCACGATCTGGGCATGAAGAATGCACGGCTGTCGATGGCCTTTGCGCCGCTGGCTGCGGGGGAGAAGCTCTCCGAGCGGTTCAGCGCGCAGGGCACGGACCGGATGGAGATGATGTTCTGCGCAAACCTCGGCCAGCCAATGAAGCCGCTGGCGAAGGTCGCCTCCGGCGGCGAGCTCTCGCGCATCATGCTCGCGCTCAAGAATCTGTCGGCACAGAAGCCGGGTATTCCGCGCAGCATGGTCTTTGATGAGATCGACACGGGCATCAGCGGGCGCATGGCTCAGGTCGTTGCGGAAAAGATGTGCCAGATTGGCGACCACCATCAGGTCATCTGCGTGACGCATCTGCCGCAGATCGCGGCGATGGCAGACGAGCAGTTCCTCGTGCGCAAGGCGGACGAGAACGGCGTGACACGCACGGAGGTGACGCATCTGAGTCCCGAGCAGCGCGCGCAGGAGATCGCGCGCATGGTCGGCGGTGCGGACTGCGAGAGCGAGAGCAGCGTGCGCCACGCACAGACGATGCTCGCCGACGCGCAGAAGCGCAAAGCCGAGCTGCGCGCGGCATATACAAGGCAATAAAGAAAAAAGCGCCGCAGGGCGCGCTCCTGTACTTGGCAGTGGGTACAGGGCGCGCCCTGCGGCGCTTAAAGCTTGTGCTATAGTCCGAAAAACTGGAATTTATTTGAGTGCGAGTTCAATTTCATCTAAGCCACTGGCTATTGAGTTTCTTCTTCCTGTTCTCACAAGACCCATTCGTTGATAGAGTCTCTCAGCATTGATATTATTCTCAAGAATCCACAATGTAGGAGTATCCGTACACTGATCGATAGCGTATTGTAGCAGCTTCGTTCCATAGCCCCTGTTTTGCATATCAGGAAGGACATAAAGATCCTCTATCAAACTGTTCGTTACAGAAACAATCCCTATGGGCTTTTCTTCAACAAGCATATAGACCTTTGTTCCACTGTTCATCTTTTTGCTCAAATAATTCCGTTG
>JALFHA010000151.1 GCA_022776785.1 Clostridiales bacterium
CTCCATCTCAAAGCCGGTCGCCAGCTCAAAGAGGCAGGTGGGCCTTCCCTCCAGGCTGCGCACGCCGCTGGTCGGCTGATAGATGCCGCCAATCAGCTTGAGCAGCGTGCTCTTGCCCGCTCCGTTGTGCCCGATGATGCCCAGGCGGTCGCCGTCCCTGAGCTGCAAATCGATGTTCCTGAGCGCATGGACAACGCTGATCTCGCTCATATCGTGCGCCCTGTGCGTCAGCACATCCTTGACGCCCTTCTGCCTGTAGAGCTTAAAGTCGAGGCTGACATCCTTCAAAACAACGCTAGACATGGCACACCTCACAGTCTGAAGACGATCTTGTCCTTTGTGCGCGCAAACAGCTTCTGGGCGACGCAGAACACGCCGGCGGTAATCACCGCGGCGGTTCCCCAGAAAACGGGATTGGGCGGCTGGCCCATCAGGGCGTCGCGCATCACCTGAATCAGATAAAAAAACGGATTGGCCCTGTAGATCACCGAAAAGCCCATCTCGGAGAGCATGTTGAAGTCATAGAGGATCGGCGTCACATAGAACATCGCCTGAAAGATGAGGCTCTGCAGCGGCGCATAATCCCGGATATACACCTGCGCGGTCGCGGCGATCATGCCCATTGAGAGGCCGAACAGATAAAACAGCGCCAGCGCGGGGATGAGCGTCAGCGTCCACGGGGTGAGCATGTGCGGCGAAAGGCAGATCAGCGTGACAAAGTAGGCGACCAGCCCGAAGAGCAGGTTGTTAATGAAGGCAACCGTCGTGGTGCGAACCGGAAAGATCTCAATGTGGACCGGGATCTGCTTGATGTAGCCCTCCGCGCCGATATAGGCGAGCGCCCCCATGTCGCAGCACACCGTCAGAAACGTCCACGGCGTCAGCCCGGAGAACAGGTAGGGCACAAAGTAGTGGATATCGTTCTTCCAGAGCAGCGAATACACCGCCGCGATAATCAGCGTCATGCCCAGCGGCATCACAATTGCCCACAGCATTCCCAGCGCGCTGCCCCGGTATCTCGCCTTCAGATCCTGCCGGACGAGACCCTTGATGATGTATCTGCTCTCATACAGATTCTTGAAAAAGGAAATCAATGAACGGCTCATCCTTCCTGCTGCAAAGCAGCGATCATGCCGGCACGCAAGGGTCCGGCTGCGCCTGCTCCGTCTCCCACGTCAGGCGCTCCCATTCCTCCCTGATGGCGGCCATCCAGACAATATCCTCATAGCGTCCGTCGTAAAGGAAATCATCCCGAAAAACGCCCTCTGTCCTGAAGCCCGCGCGCTTGTAGCTTTGAATCGCGGCCTGATTATAGGCAAACACCGACAGATAGATCCTGTGCAGCCCGAGGGCTTCAAAGCCGTATTGCAGCATGAGCCGGGCAGCCTCGCTGCCCAGCCCCTTGCCCCTGGCCGACTCCTCGCCAATGAAAATCCCGTATTCTCCCTTTTGGGTGCTGCGGTCGATGTTCTTGATAAAGACACTGCCCACGGGCGTCTGCGTCTCCTTCTCGACGATGATGAACTGCGCGCACTTGCCCGTGAGCACATAGCCGCGCATCCACGCCTCATGCTCGGAGGGCAGGGTGGGCCGCCTCGAATACAGATTCATGTAGACAGACGGAAGGCTGCGCCACTTGACGATCAGCGGCGTATCCTCCAGTGCAATCGGGCGAAGCAGAACCCTTGCCCCCTCCGGATTATTTGGTGACATACTTGACCACCGTATCGATGATGAGCTGCACATCCTCATGGGTCAGGCGCATGTGCATCGGCAGGCTGAGGATATGGTCCGAAATGTAGGTCGCGTTCGGGCAGGTGCCCGCGGCGTAGGCATACATGCGGTACTGCGTGTTCTCCACATAGTGCACGCCCGGGTAGACATCCACCGCGTGGAGGGCGTCCATCAGCCCGTCGCGATCCTCGACGATGATCTGGAACAGATGGCAGGAGGATTCGCAGTTCTCCGGAATGTGAATCAGGCGGATCTTGTCCGGATACGGGCGGAAGCCCTCCGTATACCAGCGGGCGAGCTGGCGGCGATAGGCGTTGTCGCGGTCCAGATAGCGAAGCTGCACCAGTCCGATGGAGGCCATGATGGAGTTGCCGTGATCCTTGTGGCCGACATACTCGACGTCGTACTTCCACTTGTAGTTGCCCATGCTGTTCGTTCTGGCGTAGGTATCCTTGTTGATGCCCAGCCACGCCATCTTGCGGACGATCTCATCATGCTTTGCGCTCTTGAAGCAGATCATGCCGCTGTCCGCCGTGGGCAGGTTCTTCACGGCCTGGAAGGAGTAGACCACGGCGTCCGCTTCCTTGCCGGGGATTTCGCCGTTGAGGCGCGTGCCCGCCATGTGGGCGGCATCCAGAACCAGTGCCAGCCCGTTCTCTTTGCAAATTTTGACGATCTCCTCGTAGTGGCCGCAGTTGCCGCCAAAGCCGACGAACAGCACGGCGCGGGTCTTCGGGGTGATGCGGCTGCGCACGCTCTCGGGGTCAAGGCAGTTCGTGTCATCCACATCGGCAAAGACCGGCTTAAGGTCGGCAAACAGGATGGCGTGGTTGGAGGAGACGAACGTCAGAGGCGTCGTCACCACCTCATCCCCGTCCTCCCAGCCGTTCTCCTGCTTGAGGACGGCAAACGCCAGCTCGAGGCCGGCCGTCGCGGAATTCAGATAATGCGCGTGGGGCATACCGGTGTACTTTTTCCACGCATCCTCAAACTGCACGGTTTTGAAGCCCATTCCGGTCCAGCCCTTTTCCAGGCACTCCCGGATTTCCTCAAGACACTCATCCACCGCAAAAGTCGGCGTAAACAGCTGAATAGACATGCTTTTTTTCCTCTCTGCTCATTCGCGTTTTATTGTATCACACATCGTCGGCACTCTGCCGGGTGTGGGACTATCTGCCGCCCCTGAGCCTCCGGCAGATCACAGCCGGCAGCCTGAGGCCATATTTGCGCGCGACGGTTATGCCCTTGTCAAGGACATACGCCGCCCGCTGCCAGGCCAGGCCGTATGTCCACGCGGCCTCCGGCGCGCGATAATCAAACGCTTCCCTGAGCTCCTCAAAGAAGCGCTCCGCCACCGCGTGCAGGTTCATCTCCCGCCGCACATACGCGTAGGCCGTACTGCGCGCGCATTCCCGCCGCCCGTCGTCTTCAATCAGGGCGCACAGCGCTTCATACCACGCCTCGGGCGTGTTTTCGCAGAGCGCGCCGACGCCCATCTCCCCGCTGAGCCGCAGATACGGCTCCACGCGGGAGAAGACGCCCGCCGCGCCGGCCGACGCATATTCGATGTATTTGTTGATATACTTGCAGCTGTGGAACGGCGTATCCGGCATAGGGGCCAGACCGATATCCCACTTCAGGCCGGCCAAGGTCTCCCGGTACCGCTCGTAGGAGTCCATGTACGGCAGCACCTCCGCGCCAATTGTCTGCGCGCAGCTGGGGCTTACGCCCATAAACTGGAAGCGCACACGCTCGCCGTAGCGCTGACTGACGCGGCAGAGCGCCTCGCTCAGAATCGCATCGACGTCCCCGCCGCGATCCACCGAGCCCGCGAAGCCGATTCTGACGCACGCGCTCCCCGTATGCATCTCAAATTCCGCGAAGCTCTCCGCAAAGCCGTCCACCAGAAAGGCGCGTCTCCCTTCTCGGCGGTATTTTTCCAGTATCCTCGGCGAGGTTGAGAGCAGCGCGTCGCTGAGCTCCATCATCGTCCGGATATGGGTGCGGGTATCCTCCCGCGCATAATACGCCGACACGCTCAGATGCTCCGGGACACCCAGCAGATCGTCGTCGAGCATGTAGATCACATATTTGCGTGCGTCATGGAGCCGCTTTGCCAATTCGCAGGCGAAGCGGGTATCCAGCCTGCCCAGCACCGCCACATCCGCCCATTCGATGTCCCCGCGGGCAACGCGCAGGGTCTGCCTCATGCGGTATTCGATCCTTCCCATCCGCTCCAGCTCGCTGAGCTGGCCGTCTCCGCAGAGGCGGATGGAGGGAAACATCGATTCGCAGATCAGCAGCACATGACATTTCCCCAAGCGATTCTCCGGCATATTCCGTTTATGACTTTCCTTTCTCTCTCAGGCAGCGAACCGCCCGCGCCTTTGCCAGGGCAGGCGGGCGCTGAAACGGCGCCTCGCAAATTCCGTGCGTCTGCAAGGCGCAAGCTGAACGCTTCACGGGGCGGCGCGCCTTTTTCATCATTATCATTATACAAACAACGGGCAGCGCTGTCAACGGATACTTCGCTGACGCCCTGCCCGCCGCTTGTGCCCCTGTGATGACGGATGGCGCCGGTTCGGCGCGCGCACCGCCGCAGGGCGCTCACTGAATGCCCATCAGCGCGCTGCTCACCTGCGCAAGCCACGCGTCATAGGTATCCGGGTTCAGGTCGTAGAGCACGCCGGTGCAGTCCTCGGCGCTGCCCGTCAGCGCTGCGATGCTCTCACCCAGCCTTCCGCCTGCGGAGGTCGTCAGCTTCATGGCCGTCTCGCCCGTGAGCAGGCTGCCCACCAGCGACAGCGCCGCCTCGCAGCGCGCGTCGTCCTCCCAGCAGGCGCGGGTGAGCGTTACGCCGAAGCACGGCGTGCCCACCACGGCGGTGCGCGCCTGACCGTCCTTGGCGGGCAGGTTCATCACGCTCACGCAGTCCTGCCGCGCCTGCGGCACGTCCTCGGCCAGCCAATACCCGTCAAAGCGCATCGCCGCGTCGCCGCTCAGGAAGCGCTGCTCCGCCGCCTCGTCGCTCACGCTCCACGCGTCCTGCCCGAACGCGCCGACCGCCGCCAGCGCGCTCATCACCTCAGCTGCGCCCTCCAGCGAGGAGCGCATCCCGTACTGCGCCTGCTCCGCACCGGCGAGCGCCGCGCAGTCCAGCGCGATGACCGGCCACTCGCCCAGCTCATTGGAAATCGGCGTCACGCCCTTCTGCGCCAGCGCGGCGCACACGGTCAGCAGCTCCTCATAGGTCGTGGGCACGGCGAGGCCGTTTGCCTCCAGCACGTCCTCGTTGACGTAGAGCGCCTCCCAGCTCAGGCGCACCGGCACGAGCAGCGTGCTTCCGTCGCTCTCCTTCATGGAAGTGAACACCCGGCCCACGCCCGCGTCGAGCGCCCCGGCGAGCTCCTGTGCCGTGACAACCTGATTGCCGTCAATCGGCACGCCCACGGGCACGACAATCACATCAACCTCGTCCTCATCGAGCATGATTCTCAGCTGGTCGAGCCACATCTCGTCCTGCGTGCCGGAGTAGTCCTCCACAAGGTTGCCCGTTTCGTTTTCCCACGCCGTCACCGCGTCCATGTACGCCTGCGCGGCGATGTCCTCGTCCGCGAACGGCGTGAACACCCGCAGCGTCACGCCGGAGGCGAGCGCGCTGCCGCACACCGCCGTCAGCAGGAGGGCTGTCATCATCGTCAGAATCCATTTGCGCATTGTCGTTGACCTCGCTTTCCTATTGGTTGGTTTGACTCATCACTCAAGCAACTGAGCATCCCGTACTGCTTTGCCTCTGAATCCCCAGTCTGCAAGGCTCCCCGTCAGGTAACGCTTCGCTCCCTGACTGCCTTTGCAAATCGCTTCGGGATAAGGATACGTTGGGCTGCCGACCCTAGAAACGGAATAGTCGCGCAAACGCTCCTTTCCGTTTCCAGACGCTCTGCCTGCCTTCATCCGCCACAGGCGGCGGCAGGCTTCGGTCCCAAACCCGCCAAGGGACTTCGATCCGGGGCTATCCGCCCGTTCTTCATCAGCTTCTTCCGCCACAGGCGGCGCCGATTACGAACCCCTTGACCCCTTCTTCGCTTCGCGCCTTTTCCCAAGCCTTGCTACAGCCCGAGGTTTATCGCCTTTTGCAGCGTCTTTCTTGCCAGCGGCGCGGCGACGCCGCCGCCGGAGCCGCCATTCTCCACCACCACGCAGATGGCATAGGGGGCGTTCTCATTGGTTACATAGCCGACAAACCACGCGTCGGCCTCGACGCTCTTGTCGTCGCTGACCTCCGCCGAGCCGGTCTTGCCCGCCACGGTGTAGCCGTTTCCCAGCGCGGCGCGCGTGCCCGTGCCGCTTTTGACGGCGCGCACCAGCTCGTTTTCGATGCGCTGCGCCGCCGCCTCGCTCATCACGCGCCAGCCCGTCGCGCGCGCGGGCGGCCTGCGCTCCCCGCCCTGCGGCGTGGTGATTTGCGCGATGAGCCGCGGCTCGTTCATCACACCTCCGTTTGCCACCGCCGAGGCGATGAGCGCCATGTGCATCGGCGTGGCGAGCACGCGCCCCTGTCCGACGGCCGACCACGCCAGATCCTCGTCGCTCAGGTTGTCGATGGGGTAGCTGGAGTTGTAGACGATCAGATCCCCGAACATGAAGTTCTGGTTGAAGCCCAGATTCTCCGCCGTCGCGCCGAGCAGGCTGTAGCCCAGCTCCCCGGCCAGCGCGGCGAACGCCGTGTTGCAGGAGTTGGAGAACGCCTGCGAGAGCGTCTGCGTGCCGTGCGCGGTCTTGTCGGTCACGGCGTAGCTGCCCACGGCGGCGTAGCCCGTGCAGTCGTAGACGAAGCTGTCAAGATCGGGCAGATTCTGAAGCGCTGCGGCCAGCGTTACGATCTTGAACGTCGAGCCGGGCGGATACAGCCCCTGCGTCGCCCGGTTGATGAGCGCGCCGGAGGCCTCGTCCTCGAGCGCCTCGTCCATATCCGTCGGGTCAAACTGCGGCATGGAGACCATCGCGAGGATCTCGTTGGTTTTGTAGTTGAGCACCACGACCGCGCCGCGCTTGCCCGAGGGGAACTGCTCGCCGATGTAGCGCGAGAGCCGCTCGGAGATCGTCAGCCGCACGTCGTCGCCGCGCTGCGTCGTGCCGGTGAAGGCGTCGGTCAGCCGCTCGAGCAGCCCGGCCTTGAAGCCCAGCAGATACTGCGCGTGGAAGGTATCCACGCCCGTGGCGACCTTGCCGCCGCCGTCGCCGACCACCTGCGAAACAGCCCTGCGCACCTCCTCGCTGGCGTTGTAGCGGCGGGCGCCCGTCTCGTCGGAGTAGGCGAGCACCGTGCCGTCCCTGTCGGTGACCGTGCCCATGACGACGCGCTGCTTCTGGTCGCTGATGCGGGGATTGTACGGATTGGCGACCCACCGGCCGCCGTAGAAATACACCGAATAGCAGCAGTAGACGATGGTGACGGCAAACAGCGCCGCCGCAATCGTCATCAGCAGCCGGATGCGGCGCCTGATGACCTTGATAAGCCGTTCCCTCCCCTCTGTTCGTCACGGGTTATACGCCGAGGATATCCTCCTCCATGTCGTCCTGCGCGCGCGCGCTGATGCCATGCAGGATGCCGACCATCGCCATGCACGAGATCAGCGACGAGCCGCCGTAGCTCATCAGCGGCATCGTCACGCCGGTCAGCGGGATCATCTTCACCACGCCCGCGACGATCATCAGTGTCTGGATGGCGAGCATAGCCAGCACACCGCAGCCCAGCAGCAGGTCAAACGAGCGGCGCGAGCGGTTGATGACCGTCACCCCCCG
>JALFHA010000157.1 GCA_022776785.1 Clostridiales bacterium
TGTTTACGGGCTGCGCCATCGCGGATATGAAGATTGAAAAGGTCTCCAGGGCGATTCTGCCGCTGTATATTCCGATGGTCATCGTGCTGCTGCTGGTCACCTATGTGCCGGAGCTGACCATGTTCCTGCCGAATCTGCTCATGCGGTGAGTGCGCTGCCAGCAAGGAGGAGCAAGCTATGAAAACCGCACTGGTGACAGGGGGAAGCCGGGGGATTGGGCTGGCTGTCGCGCTTGAGCTGGGTAAAAGCGGATATGCCGTTTCCATCATGGCAACCCAGGCGCAGACCTACTATCCCGAGAGCACGCAGAGGCTGCGGGAGGCTCAGGTGACCTACAGCTGGCATTCGGGCAGCATCGCCTGCGCAGAGGACAGGCTTCGCGTGCTCCGCGAGACGGTGGAGGCGCATGGCAGGGTTGACGTGCTCGTCAACAATGCCGGCATTGCGCCGAGGGTGCGCAGCGATTTGCTCGACATGACGGAGGAAAGCTTCGACGATGTGGTGGGCACCAATACTAAGGGAAACATGTTCATGACGCAGGCGGTGGCCAGGCAGATGCTCGCCCAGCCGCCCGAGGGGGCGTGATTGTCAATATCTCCTCCTGCTCGGCAGAGGTCGCCTCTGTCAACAGGGGAGAATACTGCGTCTCGAAGGCAGGCATTTCGATGCTGACAAAGCTGTTCGCGGTGCGCCTCGCTTCCGAGGGCATCCGGGTCTATGAGGTGCGGCCGGGCGTGATTCGCACCGACATGACGGCAGGCGTCAGCGAGAAATACGACCGGCTGATTGCGCAGGGTGCCTTCCCCATTGCCAGATGGGGAACGCCGGAGGATGTGGCAAAGGCAGTCCGGACATTCTGCTCGGAGGACTTTGCCTACACCACGGGCAGCTGCATCGATGTGGACGGCGGCTTTCACATACGAACGCTGTGATGGGGAATGCCTATGAATATACAAGCGATTCGATTCTACCGGTATCATACGGTGATTGTGGGCAGCGGGGCGGCGGGCTATAACGCCGCGCTCCGCCTGTACGAGCTGGGCCAGAAGGACATCGCCATCGTGACGGAGGCGCGCTGTGCAGGCACCTCGCGCAACACCGGCTCGGACAAGCAGACGTATTACAAGCTTTCCCTGAGCGGGCAGTCGCCCGACAGCGTGCAGGCCATGGCGCAGACGCTATTTGACGGGGGCTGCATGGATGGCGACATCGCCTATGCGGAGGCCGCGGGCTCTGTGCGCTCCTTCTTCCACCTGGTGGAGCTGGGCGTTCCCTTCCCGACCAATGGGTATGGTGAATATATCGGCTACAAGACGGACCATGACCCCATCAACCGGGGCACCTCCGCCGGGCCGTACATATCCAGATACATGACGGAGGCGCTGGAAAGGCAGGCCCTCGCGTATGACATCCCCGTCTTTGACGGGTACATGGCCATCAGGCTGCTGACGAGCGAGGAGGGCAGGCGCGCCTGCGGAATCGTAGCGCTTGACCGCAGGCGGCTGGAGGGGGAGCAGGGCCGGTTTTGCGTGTTCGCTGCGGAGAACGTCATCTGGGCGACGGGCGGCGAAGCGGGCATGTACCGGTCGAGCGTCTATCCGTATGGCCAGAACGGCGGCAGCGGCGTCCTCTTTGAGGCGGGTGCGGCAGGCAAAAACCTGACGGAGTGGCAGTACGGCATCGCCTCGACCCGGTTCAGATGGAATCTGTCCGGCTCATTCCAGCAGGCGGTTCCCAGGTATGTCTCCACGGATGCGCAGGGCGGCGATGAGCGGGAATTTCTCGCGGATACCTTTTCCTCCCCGGAAAAGCTCATCAACGCTATCTTTCTCAAGGGGTACCAGTGGCCGTTTGACCCCCGCAAGGTCGCAAATGAGGGATCTTCGCTCATCGATGTGCTCATCTATCAGGAGGAAATCATCAAGGGACGTCGAATATTTATGGATTATACCCGGAATCCCGCGGCACTGGAGCGCGGCGGCAAGCCGGATTTCAGCCTCCTCTCGGATGAGGCGGAGAGCTATCTGAGCAACTGCTCCGCGCTGCTTCATACGCCCTATGAGCGCCTGCGGGCGATAAACCCCGCCGCGATTCAGGTGTATATGGAGCATGGAATCGATTTGTCCCGCGAGAGGCTCGAAATCTCGGTCTGCGTGCAGCATAACAACGGCGGCATCCCCATGGTGATTATCAACCGAACGTTTGACATCAACGCGCCCTGCATCAACATCTGCAACGATGAGGCGACGCGCCACGCGGCCCGGTATCTGCTTGAACGGGGGCACCGGAGAATTGCGGTGCTCTCCAACAACACGCAGCGGCAGTATAACGATGAGCGTATGCGTGGCTGCACGCTCGCCTTTGAGGAGGCGGGCTGCGACGAATACCAGCAGTACCTTGTCACCAACCTGGAGGATGAGGACGACATCTACCGCAGAACGGTCGAGCTCATGAAGCGGGAAACGAGGCCGACGGCCATCCTCGTGTTCAACGACAATATGGCCATGTGCGTATACCAGGCCATTGCGGACTGCGGGCTGCGCATCCCGGACGATGTTTCGGTTGTCGGCTTTGACGATATTCCCACGGCGAAATACATGCCCCCGCCGCTGACAACCATCCGGCATGCCACCTATGATACGCTGAAAATCATCTTCAACAATCTGATGTATCAGATTAAAACCCGGGAATTTGGCAAATCTAGCTTTGCAGAATCAGCCCCGTTTCAACCGTAGGATGCTTCGCATCCTGCTCTGAAACGGCTTTTTCTTTTGAACAATAAGGGAACATTGGGCTGCCGCCCAAACCTGCTTGAGGGATTTCATCCCTCAAACTCCCTTCTTCGCTTCGCGCTTATATTCGAGCTTTTAAGTGTAAGACAGTATCAGTAGGGATGCGTTGGGCTGCCGACCCGGGAAACTCGCACAGTCACGCCGTAGGCGCTCCTTGCGGTTTCCAATCTCCGCCTGCTTGCTTCCCGCACAGCGGGCGGCAGGCTACGATTCCAAACCCGCCAAGGGACTTCGATCCGGGGCATACGCCCGTTCTCCATCGGCTTTATCCGCCACAGGCGGCGCCGATTACAAACCCCTTGACCCCTTCTTCGCTTCGCACTTATATTCGAGCTTTTAAGTGCAAGACAGTATTAATGCTGAACAGTATGAAATACGAAATTCGCAGTTCGGGTGTACTGCGACACATAATAACAAAAAACCGTGCGCCAGACTGCACGAAAACAGGTTCGTTAGACAGTCTGACGCACGATGCGGCGAGAGGATGGGGGCTCAATCCCCCCCCCTCCTGCTCGATTTTATTTGGCAAATTCCGTACACCGCGTCTCACGGATGACGTTGACCTTGATCTGGCCCGGATACTCCAGCTCATTTTCGATGCGCTTGGCGATCTCGCGGGCGAGCACGGTCGTGCCCTCATCGGTGATGTCCTCGGGCTTAACCATGATGCGAACCTCGCGGCCGGACTGGATGGCAAAGGACTTCTCCACGCCCTGGAAGCTGGAGGCGATCTCCTCGAGCTTCTCCAGACGGCGGATGTAGTTCTCGATGGATTCGCGGCGGGCGCCGGGGCGTGCCGCAGAAATCGCGTCCGCAGCCTGTACGAGTACGGCCTCCACGGTCTGCGGCTCGACGTCGTTGTGATGCGCCGCGATGCAGTGGATGACCTCCGGGCTCTCGTGGTAGCGCTTAGCCATCTCCACGCCCAGCTCGACATGCGTGCCCTCCAGCTCGTGATCGACAGCCTTGCCGATGTCGTGCAGCAGGCCCGCACGCTTGGCGAGGGTTACATCCGCGCCGAGCTCCGCCGCCATCAGGCCGGCCAGATGGCTGACCTCGATGGAATGGCGCAGCACGTTCTGGCCATAGCTGGTGCGGTAGCGCATACGGCCCAGCAGCTTGACCATCTCGTGGTGGATGCCGTGCATGTTCGTCTCAAAGATCGCCTGCTCGCCGGTTTCGCGGATCTGGTTGTCCACCTCGCGGCGGGCCTTTTCCACCATTTCCTCGATGCGCGCCGGGTGAATGCGCCCGTCGGCGATGAGCTTCTCCAGCGCAATACGCGCGATTTCACGGCGCACAGGGTCAAACGCGGAGACAATCACAGCCTCCGGCGTATCGTCGATAATCAGGTCAACGCCCGTCGCCGTCTCCAGCGTGCGGATGTTGCGACCCTCGCGGCCGATGATGCGGCCCTTCATGTCCTCGTTGGGCAGGGAAACGACGGAAACCGTCGTCTCCGCCACGTGGTCGGACGCGCAGCGCTGAATCGCCATCGCCACGATGTTGCGCGCCTTCTTTTCGGCCTCGTCCTTGGCGTTCTGCTCGATTTCGCGCACGAGCACGCCCGCGTCGTGGTACGCCTCCTTCTGGATGCGCTGCACGATCATATCCCGGGCCTCTTCCTGCGTCATCTTCGCCACGCGCTCCAGCTCGACGCGGCGCTTTTCCTCCAGCTCCGCCGCAGCCTGCTCGCTGCGCTCGGCGGCGGCCTTCTGGCGCGCGGCCAGCTCCTGCGCCTCCTGCGTCAGGCGATCCAGCTCGTTCTGCTTGCGCTCAAGGCTCGTCTCGCGCGCGTCAAGGTTGTCGGCCTTCTTGTCCAGCGTCTCCTCGCGCTGGGCAACGCGGCGCTCGCTGCGCTGCACCTCGCTGCGCCGGTCGCGGATCTCGCGATCCAGCTCGTTCTTGAGGCGAATGACCTCCTCCTTGGCCTCCAGGATGCTCTCCTTTTTCTTCTCCTCCGCGCGGCGCTGGGCATCGTCCAGCAGGTTGCGCGCATACTCCTCCGTGCGTCCGATCTTCTTCTCCTGCACGTTTTTGCGATAGAGATAACCGCCCGCTGCGCCGGCAGCCGCCGCGGCCACAGAAACCAAAATAGTAACAAACATCAGCCCGTCTCACACTCCTTCTTTGACAAACTATTCTCCAATTCAAATCAGTCGGTCAAAAGTGCGCAGGCTGATGCCGCCAAGCATCACGGAACAAACGCGCCGCCATAGGCCGGGGCGCATGGGCAAAGAAAGCCCCTTTCCCGGCAAGGCTGCCGTTTATGCAATTTTTGATGTATAAAACGGAAAAAGCTCCGCTGTATGCTCAGCCGGCGGGCACACCCGCACACGCTTTCACTTTGACTGCTTCTATTTTAACGGCGATTCACCCGCATGTCAAGACCATCTGACATTGGCATGAAATTTTTGTGACAATTTGTGAAAGAAATCGGACAAAAAGCGGCCCCTCCCAGCCGGGAGGAGCCGCCAAAGGGATGCTTTTCGTGAGAGGGATTACTCGTCGTCGTCCGCGAGGTCGGCCTTGTGCGCCTCGATGATCTTGGCGGAGATCACCGCAGGCACTTCCTCATAGCGCTCGAAGCTCATGCGGAAGAAGCCCTTGGCCTGCGTCATGGAGCGCAGGTCGGTGGCGTACTTGAACATCTCGGCCTGCGGCACCTCGGCGACGATGAGCTGCTTGCCGTCGTTGGGCTCCATGCCCAGGATGCGGCCGCGGCGCTTGTTGAGGTCGCCCATGACGTCGCCCATGTACTCGTCCGGCACGCTGATCTCAACGTGCATGATCGGCTCGAGCAGCACGGGGGAGGCGTTGATGCACTGCTTGTAGGCGATGCGCGCGGCGGTCTTGAAGGCCATTTCGGAGGAATCGACCGGGTGATAGGAGCCGTCGTAGAGCTTGGCGCGCAGGCCCGTCATCGGGAAGCCTGCGAGCACGCCCTTGACGAGGTTCTCGCGCAGGCCCTTTTCGACGGACGGGATGAAGTTGCGCGGCACGGCGCCGCCGACGACCGCATCCACGAACTCGAAGTCCACGCCCTCGTCCGCCGGGGAGAACTCAATCCACACGTCGCCGAACTGGCCGTGGCCGCCGGACTGCTTCTTGTGGCGGCCCTGCACCTTGATGGTCTTGCGGATGGACTCGCGGTAGGCGATCTTCGGATCCTTGAACAGCGCGTCCGCGCCGAACTTGCTCAGCAGCTTCTGGCGGACGATTTCAAGCTCCAGCTCGCCCTGGCCGCTGATGAGCGTCTCGGTGGTCATCGGGTCCTTGGCGACGATGACGTCCGGCAGCTCCTCGCACAGGCGCGCCAGACCGGAGAAGACCTTGTCCTCCTCGCCGGCCTTCCGGGCGTAGACGGCCATGGAAATCTGCGGCGGGGGGAAGTCGATGCCGTCATACTGCACGACCTTGCCGATCTCGCACAGGCTGTCGCCCGTGGAGGTGTACTGCAGCTTGGAGAGCGCGCCGATGTCGCCCGCGCAGAGCATCGACACGGGGGTCTGCTTCTTGCCGCGAATCATGAAGATGCCGGCGGCTTTCTCGGGCTTGTCCGCGTTGGCGTTGAACAGCGCGGTGGCCGGCGTGAGCACGCCGGAGATGACCTTGATCAGCGACAGCTTGCCCACGAACGGGTCGGCGATGGTCTTGAAGACCTGCGCCGTGAAGCTCTCGCTCATGTCCGCGTGGCGGATGTGCATGGTCTTGGTCTTGGGGTTGATGCCGTGGTAGGTGTGCTCCATCGGGGAGGGCATGTACATGGCCAGCGCGTAGAGTAGCGGGCGCACGCCGATGCCGTCAAGGCTGGAGACGGGGGCGACGGGCACGATGCTGCCCTCGTAGATGCCCGCGGACAGGCCGCGCAGCATTTCCTCGTCGGAGAGCCTGCCCTCGTCAAAGAACTTCTCCATCAGCTCCTCGCTGGTGGAGGCGGCCGCCTCGTGGCAGGCCTCGAGGGCCTCTTCGACCATGGGCTTCATGTCCTCGGGGATCGGGATCTCGCGGCGGTCCTTGCCTGCGCCGGTGAAGGCCTTGCCGCTGAGCACGTCCACGACGCCCTTGAAGCTGGTGCCCTCGCCGATGGGCAGCACCATCGGGATGATGCAGTTGCCGTACTTGGCGCGCAGGCTGTCGAGCACGCCGCGGTAATTGATATGTTCACGATCAACCTGGGAGATGGCGATAAAGCGCGCGAGGCCATGCTTCCCGGTCTCGGTCCATGCCTTTTCAAAGCCGGTGGAAATGCCCGTCACGGCGCTGACGACGATCACAGCGCCCTCCACCGCGTGCAGCGGGCCGGCCATTTCGCCCGCGAAGTCAAAGTAGCCGGGCACATCGATGATATTGAGCTTCTTGCCGTGGATTTCAATCGGCGCGACAGCCGCGCTGATCGAGATATGGCGCTTGATCTCCTCGGGATCATAATCGCTGACCGTATTGCCGTCCTCGACACGACCCTGCCGGTCAGTCACGCCCGCCGCGTAGAGCATGGACTCCACCAGCGTGGTCTTGCCTTCAGAGCCGTGTCCCAATACAGCGATGTTGCGTATGTCCTTCACCATGTAGTCCTTCATAAATCGCTCCTCCTTGCAGCCGTGATCGGCCTTTTCTGAGACGGCTTTGTTCGCGCCGTCTCCATCTGACTTCCATTATATCAGATTGGCTGAAAAAAGCAACGTTTTTTTGTTCCGTTGTCGGCCGCGCCCCATGCGTTTTGCACAAAAAGCGCTGGGTAGAACGCCTTTGCGGCGAGGAAAAACGGTTTTTCGCCCGGCAGCCGGAGGGAAAAGCCTATGGAATATATGGACATGATTCACATGCGTTTTCCTTTCTGACCTTTGTTTTTTCCCGCAACATGTGATATAATCCCCCCTGAGGCACAAGCCAATATGTGAAAAGGAGGGACGATCGATGAAGCGGCGCAGAATTGCCTGGGCATTGATCCTGCTGCTCTGTGCAGCGGCGCTGTTATCCGGTTCTCTTCTTGTTCTCCATACAGGCCGCGGATGCCACGCGTCCGCCTGCCCGATTTGCATGATGCTGGCCCGAAGAGCCGGGCAGCTTCCGTTCCTGCTGATCGCTTTTGCAGGGGCCGGCCTGTTTGGCAAGCTGTACAGAGGCCGTTTGTATGCATTGCCGGAGAATCAGTCCGTTCCGGATTGGACGCCTGTCCGTCGGAAGGTCAAGCTGCTTGATTAAGCCCTTCTGTTTTGACCGCACAGCATCAAAGCAGAAGGAGCATTGAATTTGAACATCCATTCGCTGCAAAAACCGAACAACAGATTTACCTCCTCCTGTTTTGCTCCATTGCAAGCTCAGAACAGAAGGAGAAACCGATATGATTGAAACCAAAAATCTGCGGAAGCATTTCACGGATGAATCAGACCTGGTCTATCGCGACCTGACCTTTGAGGACGGCAAGTCCTACGTATTGCTGGGGGCGTCCGGCTGCGGCAAGTCCACGCTGCTGCACATGATTGCCGGCGTGCTGACCCCCACCGGCGGGCAGATCCTTGTAAATGGCAGGGACATGGCGGCCGCTCCCCAGCGGGAGAAGGACGCCTTCCGCATCGCCAAGATCGGCTATATCTTTCAGGATTTCAAGCTGATCGACGAGATGACCGTTCAGGACAACATCGACGTTCTGAAGCTGGAGAAGGTGGATGTCTCCCGCACGGACGAGCTGCTTTCCCAGCTGGGCATACTCAAGCTGAAAAAGCGGCAGGTGGCCCGCCTGTCCGGCGGCGAGCGGCAGCGCGTAGCCATCGCCCGCGCGCTGGTGAAGCAGCCGGAGATCATCCTTGCGGATGAGCCCACGGGCAACCTGAACTACGCCATCGGCCGCACCATCACCGAGGCGCTGCTGGAGGCGGGGCGCGGCAAAACGCTCATCTGCGTGACCCACGACGAGCGCCTGTGCGAGCTGTTTGACGTCGTCGTCAACATGAACGAGGTCACCGCCTCCGCTGCGAAGGGAGGCGAGCAGGATGCTTAAGTTTGCGCTGAAAAACATGCTGGTTCGCCGCGCCCGCGTGGTGCTGGTGACGCTCTCCATCGTGCTCTCCGCCAGCGTGGCGCTGCTGGCCTTCAACATTTCCCAGCAGGTGAGCGAGGGCATCATCTCCACCGCCGGCTACTATGACATGATTATCGGCCCGGCCGGGAGCTCCACCCAGCTCGCCATGAACACGATGTTCTTCACCGACGAGCCGCTCGGCACCATTTCCTATGAATATGTAGAGGAATTGCAGGCCAGCGGGCGAACCAATGCCGTGGTTCCCTTCACCATGGGCGACAGCTATAACGGCACAAAGATCGTCGGAACCAGCGCCGATTATTTGGAGGGCAAGCGCCTGAAATCCGGCGAAATGTTTGATGAGCCCTTCGAGGCCGTCATCGGCAGCGCCGTTGCGGAGCGCTACGGCCTGAAGCTGGGCGACAGCATGGTGACCTCTCACGGCCTGACCGGAACCGGGCACGCCCATGAGGGCAATCCGCTGACTGTGGTCGGCATTCTGGCCAAGACCGGAACCGCCTATGACAATGTGATCTTCACCTCCTGTGAAACGGTATGGGCCGTGCACGACCACGGCGAGGAGGAGCACGAGGACGACGATGCTGAGCATACCGGGGGCGACGCCCATGCGGAGGATGCGGCGCTGGAAGGCGCGGCGGAGACCGCGCACGGCGATGACGCGGAGCCTGAGGCGCCCATGAGCCACGCCGCCGCGTACAGCACAGCCTCGGAGACGGGCGACGCGCAGGCGCACGGCGAATCCGAGGAGGAGGAGCACGATCACAGCCACGGCGACGTATGCGCCATTCTCATCAAGAGCAAGAGCTTCAACGACTACTACAAGCTGATGGAGGTCTACGGCGCGAACGCCTCGCTGCTGTGCATCAATCCCTCCACCGTGCTGCGCGAGGTGCTCGAGCAGGTGGATCTCTCCACGCAGATCGTATACATCCTGTGCGCGATCATTCTGCTGATGAACATCGTGGTGATCTCCGTCATCACCCTGCTGAACATGGTTGACGCGCAGAAGGAAATTGCGCTGATGCGCCTGATCGGCATCAGCATGCGCCGGATCGGGCAGCTGTATCTGATTCAAAACGGCATCATCGGCCTGATCTCCACGCTGCTGGCGCTGCTGCTGTCCCATGCCTGTCTGGGGCTGATGAGCAGCTTCGTGGCGTCGATGGGCATCGTGCTGAACATCACGGCGGTGTATCCGCTTGAATGGGGGATCATGGCGCTGGTCTTCGTGCTGAGCGTGCTGCCCACCATGGTGAGAATCCTGTCCATGTCCCGCAAGGACAGCCTGAATATGTGAGGTAAACCGTTGTGAAGAAGATCATTTCCATCATTCTGCTGCTGGCGCTGACGCTCTGCCTGACCGCCTGCGGCAGTGAGAAGAGCTCGTCCGGCGAGCCTGTTGCCCTGAGCTTCAGCGACGCGGTGAGCCTGGATCGCATCAAAAAGCTGGACGGACAGAAGGTGTCGATCATCGGCTACATGGCAACCCTGTCGCCCATCAGCGGCAAATACATGTACCTGATGAACATGCCCTACCAGTCCTGCCCGTTCTGCCTGCCCAACACCAACCAGCTTTCCAACACCATGGCGGTATATGCCCCCAATGGAAAGACGTTCGAGTTCACCGATCAGGCCATCCGCATCACGGGCACCATGAAGATCGAGGACATGGTGGATGAATTCGGCTACGCGTACAACTATCGCATTGCGGATGCGACCTACGAGATTGTGGATCTGTCTGCGGTTTCCGAGGAGTATGCGCTGTGGCAGGCCATCGCCACGGACGGCCTCGTGACCGAGCTGAACGCGATGTTTGACTACCTGCACTTTTTGTGCCGGTGGACGGAGTATCAGGGCAGCTATGTGGATGAGAGCGGCAGCACCGTCGAATTCTTCATGTATCCGGCTGACGTGACCCACTATCTTGAGGATACGGGCCCGTATGGCTACGCCGACAAGTATGCTGACAGCTACTTCCCCGGGCTGATTGCCCGCATCCGTGCCATCAGCGCGGACGGGCTGGAGGATCTGGTGTCCATCGTGAAGGCTGCGCAGGTGCAGGCGGACGTCGCGCTTGCCGCGCTGAACGGCAAGGAATACACCTATGACAGCGAAACCGACAAGTTTACGCTCAACGACAACGACGCACTGTATGAACAATTCTATGACGTGTATGGCCAGTTCTCCGAATGGATGACTCGCTGGGAGCTGTAAACGCACGCTGCCCGAGCTCGAATCAGATAAAAAGGGCCTTCCCGTATTGGCTGCCCCGCAGATGCGGATGCAGTCAGTACAGGAAGGCTCTTTTTTGACCTATAAGAAATTGCGCTACCATCGGCCTCGAAGGAAAAGGGATGGAGAAATACAGAGCGGGTCGGAAGCGGGAGCGGCCACTGGCCGCTTTTTGCTGCTGTCAGCCTTGCCGCGGCGTGCTTTTGCTCAGGCGCATGGCGCGCCTGTCAAGCGTCGCAGGGGGGATCAGTCCTCGTCGGCCGGCAGATGCAGGTGGCGCGGCAGACCGCCGACCAGAATGCAGGGATCATCGCCCTGAATCAGCGGCCGGACATAATCCACGAAATCCTGCGTCACATTTGTGCCGTCCTCGGAGATCCACGAACGCGGCACGAGCTTCTCGCCGTTGGCGATCTTGTGGACGTCGTAAATGCCCGTGGCGGACTGATAGGGATCGTCAGAGACGCGGTCGATGACGACCATGCGGCCGCTGTCGCCCTCGTCCGCGGCCTTGACCGCGGCGCCGCCGACCATGAATGCCTCGTTGATATCCACGCGGGAGGCGATGTGGGAGGCGCTGCGCTGGAGCGAGCTGAACTCAACCGCGCGGGTCTTGCAGCCCATCTCGCGGCTGATGAGGTTAGCCAGATAGGTCGCAGAGCCGGTGAGCTGCTTGTGGCCGAAGGCGTCCACATAGTCAGAGCCGCCGCCTGCCTGGCTGACATAGGTGCCGTCCGCGAGGCGGATGCCCTCGGAAATGGCGATAAACACGGTATTCTTGCGGGAGAGCAGCTCGCGAACCTTGCTGAGGAAGGCCTCGATGTCGAAGGGCACCTCGGGGAGGTAGATGAGGTCGACGCCCTCGCAGTCCTCGCCCTTGGCCAGCGCGGCGGCGCCGGTCAGCCAGCCGGCGTTGCGGCCCATGATCTCGATGATGGTGACGAGCTGCTTCTTGTAGGAGAAGCCGTTGCCGTCGCGGATGACCTCCTTGACCGAGGTGGCGATGTACTTGGCGGCGCTGCCATAGCCCGGCGTGTGGTCGGTCAGCGCAAGATCATTGTCGATGGTCTTGGGCACGCCGAGGAAGCGCTGCGGCTTGCCGGTGAGCAGGGCATAGTCGGAGAGCTTTTTGATGGTATCCATGGAGTCGTTGCCGCCGATATAGATGAAGCACTCGATGTTCAGCTTCTCGAGGATGTCGAAGATTTTGATATAGATCTCCTGATTCTCGTGGATGGCCGGCAGCTTGTAGCGGCAGGTGCCCAGGAACGCGGAGGGCGTCCGCTTGAGAATCTCGATGTCCAGCTCGTTTTTGATGTAGTCGGACAGATCGACATACTTTTCATCGAGCAGGCCCTGAATGCCATAGCGCATTCCGTAGACCTTGTTGAAGCCGCGATCCATAGCCGTTTTGAATACGCCCGCCAGGCTGGAGTTGATGACAGCCGTCGGGCCGCCGGATTGTCCTACGATAATATTGCCTTTCATACGTGGGGAACCTCCCTGTCTTGATGATTGAATAGAGCCATTATAGCATAGAATGTGCAATTTCGCCAGAAATAAATGAGCGCTATGACAAGAAAAGCAAACGGAAGGCCCTGAAATTGTGCGAATATTCGTCCGGCGGGCGGAATCTGACCCGCACCCATGCGCGCGGGCGCGCTGGTGAACCGCTGGGATGGCGGCTGCGTGCCCTTCGGAAACCCGCTGTGATTTACAGTTTATCCATAAAGAGTTTACAGATTTGTAATGCTTTTCCCCCTGTTCATTTCACGGCTTTCATGCTATAATCGTCCCCGCTGCCCGGAAAGGGGCGGCATCCTTTTCGTCCGCCGGAATGTGCCGTGCGGCGAAAAAACATACAAAGGAGATCGTATCGGCTATGCCTCTGGTCATTGTGACTGTGTTTTTCATTGTGCTGTTTGCGGGCGAGGGCTTCTGGCATCTGGCCTCGCTGGCGGAGCAGGATCGCCAGCTTCGCCGCTATCAGGCCGTGGAGCATCCGCGCCGCCGCACCAGCGACCGCTACCTCGATCTGCTGGGCTGAGCGCCGCAGATCCTGGCAGGAGAGTGCCTGCGAGGGCGATCCTCCCGCCGCAGGGGCGCTGTGAAATTCCCGACCGCCGCTTGACTTTTTTGCCTGAATCCGATATACTGAGCTTACTTCATTTCACATACGCCGGTGTGGTGGAATTGGCAGACGCCCGGGACTCAAAATCCCGTGTCCGCGAGGACGTGCGGGTTCGACCCCCGCCACCGGCACCATAGCAAAGAGCCCGGCTAGCGCCGGGCTCTCGTTTTTATGCTTGCTGCGCGATGCGTTTGCGGCTTCAGGGGTTTTCAGGCATTACCGTCTGCCGCGCTCCGTGGCTTCGTCAAACAGGCGCGTGATGGAGGCGTCCGGCGCGGGGGTCGCCAGCGAGACGATCACGTCGGCGGCGAGCGCGGTGATGAAGGCGGGCAGCAGCTCGTAGATGGCGAAGACGCCGCCCAGCGGGGCGAGGGCGAACTTCCAGAGGAAGACCATCGCGCCGCCGGCGATCATGCCGGCCATCGCGCCCTGCTTGTTGGAGCGCTTCCAGAACAGGGAGAGGAGCATGACCGGGCCGAACGCAGCGCCGAAGCCCGCCCACGCGAAGGAGACGACGCGGAACACGGAGCTGTTCGGGTTCCACGCGAGCACCAAACCGACGAGGGCGATGCCCACGACGGTCAGCCGGGCGACGAGCAGGGAGCGCTTGCCGCTGAGCTTGACGCCCATGAATTCCACGGCGATATCCTGCGAGACGCTGGAGGCCGCCGCCAGCAGCTGGGAATCCGCCGTGGACATGGTGGCGGCGAGGATGCCCGCGAGGATGACGCCCGCGACGATGGCAAAGAACACGCCGTAGCGGCTCATGACGTCGGCCAGACGGACGATGACCGTCTCACTTTCCGCGCTGGTGCCGAGCATCGGGATAGCGCCCGCGACGGAGACGCTGTAGCCGATGATGCCAATGAGCATGGCGACGGCCATCGAGACGACGGCCCAGACGGACGCGATGCGGCGGGAGAACTTGATTTCGTTCTCGTCGCGGATAGCCATGAAGCGCAGGAGGATGTGGGGCATACCGAAGTAGCCGAGGCCCCATGCCAGCGTGGAGACGATGCTCAGGCCGCCGAAGCTACCCGCCGTGCCGCTTGCCCAGACGTACCCCTTGGTGACGTCCAGATAGCCGGGCAGCGCCTTGGCGTTGGCGATCACAGCGTCCATGCCGCCGGCAAGATTGACGCCGAAGAACACGATGATGATGAGCGCGGCGGTCATGAAGATGGACTGAATCAGGTCCGTCGTGGAGACGGCGAGGAAGCCGCCCAGCACCGTGTAGCCGATGATGACGGCCGCGCCGATGAGCATGGAGACGTGGTAATCCCAGCCGAACAGGCTGTTGAACAGCGTGCCGACGGCCTTGAAGCCGGAGGCGGTGTAGGGTACGAAGAAGAAGATGATGATGAGCGCGGCGATCAGGGAGAGCACGCGGCGCTCATCCCCGTAGCGGCGGGAGAAGTAGTCCGGCACGGTGATGGAGCCCAGCCGCGCGGAATAGACGCGCAGGCGTCTGGCGACCAGCAGGAAGTTGAGGTAGGTGCCCACGGCCAGGCCGATGATGGTCCAGCTCACCTCCGCGACGCCCGCGATGTACGCAAGGCCCGGCAGGCCCATCAGCAGGTAGGAGCTCATGTCCGAGGCCTCCGCGCTCATGGCGGTGACCAGCGGGCTGAGCCTGCGCCCGCCGAGGTAGAACTCGCTGGTGGAGGCGGAGCTGCGGCGGGAGAAAGCCACGCCGACGGCGATTGTCATCACGAGGTAAAGCACCATCGTCAGCGCGATGATGATTTGGGATCCGGTCATATTGCAGCCCTCCAGATTCTTTGCGCTGTCAATCCTTCTGCGAAGCTCCGGGTTCGGTCGCAAGGCGGCGGGATTTACGGCGTTTCGTTGGTGATGCAGCCGGCATCATGCCGGTTTTGCAGGAATGGACGGAGTATAGCAGAAAACAAAGCAGACGACAATACAGAACGATGTATAGAATGAAAACGATACAAAATTCTGCATTGACGCCTGTTTTTCATTGAATTATATGAAAAATTTCACTGTACGATAAATGAACGAAACGATGAGCGTAATCCGAAATCATTTCCTGAATCCGACAAGAAAGATCGGCACCATCTCGTCGGCGTACTTGCTCAGCGCGTATTCGCCGCCGGACAGGCACCAGTCATACATCAGCGCGCGCTCGAACATGGCATAGGCCTTGACGATCTCGCTGACGGTCAGGTCGTCCCGCAGCTCGCCGCGCTCCTGCCCGGTACGGATGACCTGATTGAGCAGCTTGAAGTAGGTCCTGCTCCTGTCCAGCAGGTGCTTTTCGCCGTGCGTGACGAGCTGCGCGGACAGCAGGCGGGCCAGCAGCTCGATGGAGACGCTGTTGTCAATCATCATGAAGAGCTCGTGCGTCAGCGTCACGAGCTTTTGCGGGGCGGGCATGTCGGCGGGCAGCGTCTCGCGCAGCTCCTCGTATTTCTCGTCGAAGATCATCGACAGTGCGCCGAGCAGGTCGTCCTTGCCGCCGAAATAGTGGTAAAAGGAGCCCTTCGAGGTCTCGGATTCAAAGACGATGTCCTCCACGGTGGTGTTGTCGTAGCCCTGCTCGTAAAAGAGCTTCCACGCGGCGGCGACGATGCGCCCCTTGGTGTTGCGTCCGGCCTTCTTTGGCATGTGCATCCCTCCTGCGTCACCATTATACAAAATCCCGGCGGCGCTGTAAACCGTGAGGGCGTGCATTCGCGCTGTGACCGGCTCGTCCCGGGGGATTGAGCTTTTGGCGGGGATGTGCTACACTGTCTATGATCAATCAAGGTGGAGGGAGGCGGCTGCATGAAGCGGAGCTGCGCAAGAAAGCGCGCCGTCGCGCTGCTGGGCGGGCTGATGTTTGCCCTGATGGGCGTGCTCGGCTGGCAGATGGAGCATGACGGAACGTGCCGCCTGCCCGCGGCGCTGCTGGCGGCGGCGCTGCTGACGCTGCCTGCGGCGCTGCTGCTGGCGTTCCTCTTTGAGGGGCGCTGGAAGCGGCTCATCCCCCCGCGCCTGCGCGCCCTCCCGAAGACGGAGGCGCCGTTTCGGACGGGACGCGCGGCGGCGCTGCT
The DNA here is from genome assembly GCA_022776785.1 of Clostridiales bacterium. Taxonomy (GTDB): domain Bacteria; phylum Bacillota; class Clostridia; order Christensenellales; family Aristaeellaceae; genus Ventricola. The sequence continues at coordinate 16,255 of JALFHA010000157.1, forward strand.
GCTGCTGTGCTATGTGCCGATGTTTGCCGTGACGTTCCCCGGATCGTTCGCCTACGACGCGCCGTTTCAGCTGAGGCAGGTGTTCACCGGCGCGTACTCGACGCACCATCCGCTGCTGCACACGCTGCTGCTGGGCGGCTGCGTGGCGCTCGGGCGCGCGCTGGGGAGCATCAACCTCGGCGCGGCACTGTACACGCTCGTGCAGATGGCGCTGCTCTCGGCCTGCTTTGCGCTGACCTGCGCGAGCATCGCGCGGCGCTGCGGCGGCAGGAGCGCCCGGCGCGCGCTGCTGTGCTTCGCGCTCTATCCGCTGCACATGCTCATGGCCGTCAACGCGACAAAGGATGTGCTCTTCGGCGGCTTCTTCGCGCTGACGCTGGCGCTGGCCTTCGAGCTGGCGGCGGGGGCGCGGGGGCGCGGGCTGGTTGCCGGCATGGCCGTCAGCGGCACGCTGGCGATGCTCCTGCGCAACAACGCCGTCTATGCGGCGGCGGTGTGGATTGCGCTGCTGCTCCTGTGGATTTGCGGGAAAAAGCGGCCCGAGCGCCGCTGTCCTCCGGCGCTCATCGCGTGCATGGCGGCGGCCGCCGCGCTGGCGCTAGGCGCAAACGCGCTACTCGCGGCGGCGATGGGCGCGCAGAAGGGCGACTCGCGGGAGATGCTCTCCTGGCCGATTCAGCAGCTCGCCCGCGCGCGCCTGATGGACGCGGACAGGCTCACCGACGAGGAGAAGCAGGCCATCGACGAGCTGATGCCCGGTGAGGCATGGCGTCAGTATGACCCGACGGTCTCCGACCCGGTGAAGTTCGCCTTCGACACGCAGCGTCTGATGGAGGAGCCCGGACGCTATCTGCACGTGTGGCTGAGCGTCGGGCGCAAGTGCGCGGGGACATATCTGGACGCGACGCTGGCGCTGACCTATCCCTTCTTCTATCCATACGGCGAATACCGCGTGTCGGGCTACTACCTGCAAATGGGCATCAGCACGGAGCAGACGGAGCAGTGGTGCGACTTTGAGTGGATCACCTCGCAGAGCCTTCTGCCGCGGGTGCTGGATTCGCTCTCCTGGCGCTTTGGCGCGAAGGGCGCGATGCAGATTCCGGTGATTGGATATTGGTTCAACATGGGCGCGATCGTATGGGTCATGCTGACGCTGATCCTGCGGGAGGCGTATTCCGGACGCTGGCGGCGCTTTGCCGTCGGACTGCTGCCCATGCTTTTATGGGGCACATATCTGCTCGGACCTGTGATGGCCGGGCGATACATCTATCCGTTCGTGTGCGCGCTGCCGGTGCTGGCCTGCCGCGCCGCGGATGGAGAGCAAGGGGAGGATTGACGATGAGGCTGGACAAGTATCTCAAGGTTTCGCGCATCATCAAGCGGCGCACGGTGGCGAAGGAGGCCTCCGAGGGCGGGCGCGTGACGATCAACGGGAAGGTGGCCAAGCCCGCTTCTGAGGTGAATGTGGGCGACGTGCTGGAGATTCGCTTCGGCGAGAAGCGCGCGCGCTTCCGCGTGCTGGCTGTCGCGGAGACGGTGCGAAAGAGCGACGCGGGCTCGATGTTTGAGCTGCTCGAGGGCGAGGAGGACATCGGATGAACGCGGCGGTGATCGTGGCGGCAGGGCGCGGCAGCCGCATGGGGCTGGGCAGGAACAAGGTGCTCGCCGACGTGGCGGGTGTGCCGGTGATCGTGCGCACGGTGCGCGCGCTCATGAAGACGGCGCTCTTTGACGGCGGCATCGTCGTCGTCACGGGCGCGGAGGACATGGAGCAGATGCGCGCGCTGATGGCGGCGCACGGCCTCGACGTGACGCTCACGGAGGGCGGCGCGGACAGGCAGCAGAGCGTGCATCGCGGTCTGCAGGCGGTCAATCCCGCGGCGGATATCATCGCCATCCACGACGGCGCGCGGCCGCTGGTGACGCGCGCGGTCATCGAGCGGACGATTGAGAGCGCGAAGCGCTGCGGCAGCGGCGTGGCGGCCGTGATGCTCAAGGATACGGTCAAGCGCGTGGACGCAGAGGGCGCGGTCGTCGATACGCCGAATCGGGAGGTGCTGCGCGCGGTGCAGACCCCGCAGACGTTTGACGCGCGGCTCATCCGCGAGGCGCACGAGCGCTTTGCCCAAAGCGCGGAGCGCGCGACGGACGACGCGGCGCTGGCCGAGCGGGCGCACTGCCGCGTGATGCTGACCGAGGGTGACGTGGAGAACATCAAGCTGACGACCCCGGAGGACATGCTGCTGGCGCAGCAGGTGATCCTGCGGCGCGAGGGACGGCAGGAGAAAGGGAGCGTGCAAATGCGCATCGGACACGGCTACGACGTACACCGGCTGGTGGAGGGGAGGAAGCTCATCCTCTGCGGCGTGGAGATTCCCTATGAGAAGGGGCTGCTCGGCCACAGCGACGCGGACGTGGCGCTGCACGCGCTGATGGACGCGCTGCTGGGCGCGGCGGCGCTGGGCGACATCGGGCGGCACTTTCCGGACACCGACCCCGCCTACAAGGGGGCGGATTCCGGGCGGCTGCTCGACCATGTGGTGAGCCTGCTTGAGAAGCGCGGCTACGGGGTGGGCAACGTCGATGTGACGATCATCTGCCAGCGTCCCAAGCTCAAGGACTACATTGAACAGATGCGCGAAAACGTCGCCGCGCACCTGCACGTCAGCGCGGACTGCGTGAACATCAAGGCCACGACGACCGAGAAGCTGGGCTTTGAGGGCGAGGGGCTGGGCATCTCCAGTCACGCCGTGGCGTGCATTGAGCGCAGGGAATAAGCGCATGGCGAAATACAAAAAGCGCGGCAGGCGCAGAGGGCCGCTTGCCGCGCTGGGACATGCGCTGCTTTGCGCGGTGGATGCGCTCTGCGAGGGGATGGGCGCGGTGTTTGCGGCGCTTGTGCGCGCGTTGGGGCGCGCCCTGCTGGCGCTTGGGAAGGGGCTGTGGTGGCTGCTTGCGCATCTGCTGCATCTGCTGGCCGCGCCGCCCGTCTGGCTTTTTCGCAGGCTGACGGCAAAGAACCGGCGCGCCCGCGAGTGCCTGAAGCTCGATGGCGAGGAATTTGAGCTGTATTTCGCGGAGGTGCTGCGGGACAACGGCTTTCGCAACGTGCAGGTGACGCAGTACTGCGGGGATCAGGGCGTGGACGTCCTCGCTGAGCGAAACGGCGTGCGCTACGCCATTCAATGCAAGAACTACCGCAGCCCTGCGGGCAATGCTGCCGTACAGGAGGCATACGCCGGTTGTGAATACTACGAGTGCGACGAGGCGGCGGTGGTCTGCCCGAGCGGCTTCACGATTCCGGCGCGGGAGCTGGCCGAGTCCACCGGCGTGCAGCTCTGGGGCGGCGAGCGTCTTTCGCACATGATGCGCGTGAGCGGGAGAAGGCCGCGGCATATCCGGAGAAACGAGTAATCGCCCGCAGAGGGAGCAGCTGCGGGCCGTTTTTGCCAAAAAGCCTTGACTGTAAAGCGGGTTCATAGTCTACACTCGGCCTGAAGGCACCCTGAGAGGTACAGAAGGAGGATGGACAATGACCGTCAAGGAAGTGGAGCAGCGCACGGGTCTGCCGCGCTCCGTCATCCGGTATTATGAGAAGGAGGGGCTCATTGCGCCCCTGCGCAGCGAGGATAACCGGTATCGCGATTATTCGCAGCAGGACGTCGAGCTGCTTGTGCGCATCGCGTTCCTGCGCTCGCTGGAGCTGCCCATTGCGGACATCGCCCGTGTGCTGGCCGGGCAGGCGCGTCTTGCGGATGTCGCGGCGGCGCAGGCCCATGCGCTGCGTGACAAGCAGCGCGAGCTGGACAGGGCGGCTGCGATCTGCGCGCGTCTGGCGCAGGATGCGCCTGAGCGTGTGGAGGAGCTCGATGTCAGGCGCTATGCCGACGATGCCAGCGATTATGTGCGGGAGCGCCGCGGCGGGCTGAGGCATGACGCCGCGGCATTTGCGCGCTGGTTTGCCGCGCGCCGCACATGGCTGCCGCTGTTTGCGCTGACGGCGCTGCTGGCGCTGTGGGCCTGGCCGCGCCTGCCGGAGGAGATTCCCGTACAGTGGAGCGGCACGCAGGTCAGCGGCACTGCGCCTCGGCTGGCGATTTTTGCGTATCCGCTGGCGTGCCTTGCGCTGCGCTTTTTGCTGCGGGCGCCCATCGAGAGCAGGCTCATGGCCCCGCTGGGCGCGCTCTCCGGCGTGGCGGCGGACTGCGCCGTCAATGCCGGGAGCCTTATGGCCTTTGCGCTCGAGGGCTTTACGCTGCTGTATGCCTATGGCGTGGTACGCTCCGTCACGGCGCTGCTGGTCGGGCTGGCGCTCCTGACGCTCGCGCTGCTGGCCGCGCTGCGCGGATAGGAAAAATCCCGCCGGGCACTTGACAAAACCGCGTTTCTTTAGTATCATAGCGGTGCAATCGCGTCGATGGGGTTGGCATCCCGGAGCGAAAAAACGGCATAAAAAAGAGGACGCGCTCTGTGCGCGCCAACAAGGGTGGAACCGCGGAAGACAACTTTCGTCCCTTGAATCCAGCGAAGGCGGGGATTCGGGGCGGCGTCTTCGCGCGGTTCTATGTTTTCCCCGATGCGAGAGAAAA
>JALFHA010000189.1 GCA_022776785.1 Clostridiales bacterium
CTCTGAAACTGCTTTTTCTTTTGAACAATAAGGGAACATTGGGCTGCCGCCCAAACCTGCTTGAGGGATTTCATCCCTCAAACTCCCTTCTTCGCTTCGCGCTTATATTCGAGCTTTTAAGTGCAAGACAGTATGAAATCAGTTGTTGCAGGCGGAGCACGCCGCGCAGCCGCAGCCGAAGCCGTGGCACAGGCGGCACAGACGGCGGCGGCTCACCAGCGTGACGATGGTGGGCGCGCAGCTCGCCGTCAGGCGGACGGTGTTGCCGCAGACAGGGCCAGTCAGCGTGGTGATGAACTCGTGCGGCGTGGAGCAGAGCAGTTCAATGGTGTAGCAGCCCGGCTCAAGGCCCGTGATCACCAGCGGCTCGTCGAGCTCGATGCAGCTCCCCGCGCGCAGCGTGAAGACCTCGCCGCAGGGGAAGCTGGGGCCGGTGACGCGGATATTGAACGTGCGCGGCGTGCAGCTCTGGTTGCCGCAGGCCTCCAGCACGATCTGGTGGATGACGAGGGTCGCGCCGTTTTCACTGCCGGCACAGCACATGTGCGTGGGATTGCAGCAGATGGGCTGCATCCACTGCGGCCACGGACAGGAGGACGCGCACCCACAGGTACGCGAATGATTGCAGCATGACATCTATGGACACCTCCGAATGTCGAAGGGAGAATGCTTGCGTCAGAGCCTTGCAGGGGGAGGCTCCGGTAACACGCTATGCCCGCGCGTGCCCCGGCGTGACGCTTCAAAAGGGAATTGCCATTTTCCGGGCGAGGGGGTATAATAGAAAGCGGACTTTTTTGAAGGATGGAGGATAGCACTGCGCTATGCGAATCAGGAGCCTCGCGCGCAAAATCACGGGCAATGACTATGTGTTTACCATACTGACGAAGATCTTCGCCGTGCTCATTGGTCTGGTAGCCTCGAGCTACTCCAACCGATTCCTCGGCCCGGAGCTCAAGGGCCAGCTTGGACGCATCTCCTCGATGATCTCCATCATTGCGGTGACGGCCAACTTCGGCCCCTACCAGCCCTATCCCTACTACAAGCGCATGAATGAGCCGGATGTGCTTGATAAATTCCTGCGCATCTTCCTTTTGCAGTTTCTGGCCTACACGGCGCTGGGCGTGGCCGGCGCGCTGGTGTTTGATTCCTTCGCGCTGACGGCCGTGTGCCTCATCGCGCCGATTCAGGTGCTGGCCAATCAGCTCAGCTTCATGATCATGGTGGAGGACGTGAAGTTCAAGAACGTCATCTTCTTCACCGCGCGCATCACCAATACGGTCATCACGATTCTCGCCTTCTACACGATGGAGCGCACGATCATGGTGTCGCTGGCGCTCATCGTCGTCGGCGACCTGATTACCGTCGTCATGGCGCTCGTGCGGATGCGCCGCCTGCCCAATCCGCTGCGCGCCGACCTGCGCTTTGCCGCGCGCATCGTGCCATTCGGCTTTGTGTCGATGCTCACGACGCTGATGCTCACGCTCAACTACCGCGTCGATACGCTGATGATGGGCTACATGTTCAGCATCCCCGATGCGGAGATCGGCTTTTACACGCTGGGTGTGTCGCTCTCCGAGTACGGCTGGCTGATCCCCGACGCCTTCCGCGAGGTGCTCTTCTCGCGCACCGCCAAGGACGACGCCATCGGCGAGGTTACGATGAGCATGAAGGTCAACCTATACCTGACGCTGGCGATGATCGCAGGCATCCTGCTGCTGGGCCGTCCGGTCATCGCGCTGCTGGCTGGCGCGGACTACCTGCCCGCCTATCCGGTGACGGTGCTGCTGATGGCGGGCATCATCCCGATGAGCTATTTCAAGATCATCGGCACGCTGCTGCTGGCGCAAGGCAAGAAGATGGTCTACCTCGGGATGCTGACCGGCTCGGTGGTGGTCAATATCCTGTGCAACCTGTTCACAATCCCGCTGATGGGCAAGATGGGCGCGGCGCTCTCGTCGGTCATCTCTTATACGCTGGCGGGCGGACTGTTCCTGATCTACTACATGCGCACCTACCATGTGGCCGTGCGCGAGGTCTTCCTGTTCAGCCCGGAGGAGCTTGGGCGCATGAAGGCCATGATCTCCCGCGCTGCGCGCAGACTGACGGGCCGCGCCGGGGCAAAGTAACCGTCAATCAACCGCCGCCGCGCACGCAGCGCCGCGGCACAGGAGGAATACATGATGGATGAACAGATGAAAAAGGGTCACGCGGCGTACATGCAGATGGAGGACGCCTGCGACCTGCTGGTGAAAAGCGGAAACTGGCAGCGCGTGGGCGCCAGCGACATCCGCCTGTTTCTTGATATGTACACGCAGGCGCTGCTGCTGCGCATGGCGCAGGCCAACGGCACGATTTCCGAGGCGATGCGCCGCTTTATCGCGGAGGTGCCCGCGCGCGATGTGCTGAGCATCAGCAAGGCCAGCGCGGAGGGTGCGCTGAACATCGGCTACAAGAACCGCTCCTTTGCCGAGGGCACGCCGCTTCTGCTGCGCTGCTGCGTAGCGATGGACGACAAGGATGGCACGCACAGCGCACAGCAGTTCGTGGATGGCGTGAGCCAGCTTCTCTATGCCGCGGCGGACGCGGACGGCGACATGACCGGGCGCGAGCTGAGCTTCATCACCGCCTACGCGGGCAGCCTGCGCACCTTCCTGATGACGCGCGCCGCGGGCAAGCACAGCTCCGGCGTGCAGGAGCAGACCCGCCGCGACGACGGCGCGGACAAGCCCGCGGACGGAGACGCGAAGGCCGCTCCGGCGGACGGGCAGAAGCAGACCGCCGCGCAGGAGAAGAAGCAGGAGCCGGAAAAGACGCTTGAGGAGCTGATGGCCGAGCTCGACGGGCTCATCGGCCTTGACGGCGTGAAGCGCGAGGTGCGCACGCTGACGAATCTCATCAAGGTGCGCGCTATGCGCAAGCAGCATGACCTCAAGGTCATGGACATGAGCTTCCACATGGTCTTTACCGGCAACCCCGGCACGGGCAAGACGACCGTGGCGCGGCTGGTCGCCCAAATCTACAAGCAGCTCGGCTTCCTCTCCAAGGGTCAGCTCATCGAGACGGACAGGAGCGGGCTGGTGGCCGGGTACGTCGGCCAGACGGCGGGCAAGGTCACGGAGGTCGTCAACAGCGCGCTCGGCGGCATCCTGTTCATCGACGAGGCTTACGCCCTCGCCAGAAAGGGCATGGAGAACGACTTCGGCCGCGAGGCCATCGACACACTCGTCAAGCTCATGGAGGATCACCGGGATGACCTCGTGGTGATCGTCGCGGGCTATACGGACGAGATGCACGACTTCCTGACGGCCAACCCCGGCCTTATCTCCCGCTTCAACAAGTACATCGACTTCCCGGATTACACGGACGAGGAGCTGATGGCTATCCTTGCGATGAACGCCAAGCGGCAGGGCTACGTCGTCGATGAGGATGCGCAGAAAGTCGTGCGCGACATGCTTTCCTCCATGACGCTCGGCGAGCGGATGGACTTCGGCAACGCGCGCGGAATGCGCAATACGCTCGAGAAGCTCGTGCAGGAGCAGGCGAACAGGCTCGCGACCAGCGAGGGCGAAATCACGCGCGAGATGCTCCAGCAGATCACCGCGGCGGACGCAAGGGCCGCCCTCTGCGAGCAGGAGGAGCAGCAGGAGAGCGACGGGCAGACGGAGCAGGCCGCACATTTGTCTGAGTCAGAGCAGACGCTTGAGATCGAGGATGTGTCCACTCAGGCATAAGATGCGAAGCGATGAAGGGGTCAAGGGGCGAAGTCCCTTGGCAGGTTTGGAATCGAAGCCTGCGCCCGCTGTGCGGGATACAAGCAGGCGGAGATTGGAAATCGCAAGGAGCGCCTGCGGCGCGACTATGTGAGTTTCCCGGGTCGACAGCCCAACGTATTCCAAAACGAGGAAAAGGGGACACGGATGGCGGCTATCCTATCGGCGGAGCATATCGCCAAAAACTACACGCTCAAGCGCCTGATTACCGACGCGACGCTCTACATCGGCGAGCGCGACCGCATCGGCGTGGTGGGCATCAACGGCACGGGCAAATCGACGCTGCTCAAGCTGCTGTGCGGGCAGGAGGAGCCTGACGCGGGCATGGTGACGCGCAGAAACGGTCTGCGCGTGTCGTACCTGCCGCAGAGCCCGATGTATGACGAGGCGCGCACGAGCGTCGGGCAGGTGCTGCATGACGCGCCGCCCGACGTGGGCGCGCCGGACGAATACGAGGCGAAGGCGCTGCTCACGCAGCTCGGCGTGACGGACTTCACCTCGGATGTGCGCACCTTCTCCGGCGGGCAGAAAAAGCGCGTCGCGCTGGCGGCGGCGCTCATCCGCCCGGTCGATCTGCTGCTGCTCGACGAGCCGACCAACCACATCGACGCCAAGACCGTCGCGTGGCTGGAGGGGCGGCTGGCGGCCTACCGCGGCGCGCTGATGATGGTGACGCACGACCGCTACTTCCTTGACCGCGTGTGCACGCGCATCGCGGAGCTTCACGGCGGGCAGCTCTACCTGCACGACGGCAATTACGCCTACTATCTCGAGCAGAAGGCCGCGCGCATGGAGATGGAGAGCGCGCAGGCCAGAAAGCGCAGCGCCATCCTGCGCCGTGAGCTGGAGTGGATTCGTCGCGGCGCGCAGGCCAGAAGCACCAAGCAGAAGGCGCGCATCCAGCGCTATGAGGCGCTCAGCGCCATGGAAGGCCCGCGCGAGGAGGCGAGGCTGACGCTCAGCTCGGTGTCCTCTCGGCTGGGGCGCAAGATCATCGAATGTGAAAATGCCGGCAAGGCCATGGGCGGCAAGCGGCTGTTTTCCGGCTTCACCTGCACCGTGCTGCGCGACGACAGGCTGGCCATCGTCGGCGAAAACGGCTGCGGCAAGACGACGCTTTTGCGCCTGCTCGCGGGCGAGCTTCAGCCGGACGAGGGAAGCGTCGTGCGCGGCGATACGGTGAAGGTCGGCTTCTTCACGCAGGAGTTTCCTCCGGTCAAGCCCGGCGTGAGGCTCATCGACTTCATGCGCGACATCGCCGAATATGTGGAGACGCCGGACGGGCGCTTCTCCGCCTCGCAGATGCTTGAGCAGTTCCTCTTCCCGCCGGACGTGCAGTACACGCCGGTGGAGCGGCTCTCCGGCGGCGAGAAGCGGCGGCTGCATCTGGCGAGCGTGCTGATGGGCGCGCCGAATGTGCTGCTGCTCGACGAGCCGACCAACGACCTCGACGTGGCGACGCTCGAGATTCTGGAGAGCTATCTGGAGGGCTTCGCGGGCGCGGTTGTCGCCGTCTCGCATGACAGGTGGTTCCTCGACCGGACGGTGGAGCACTTCTATGCCTTCGAACCGGGCGGCGCGCTGACGCAGTTTGTCTGCCCATTCTCCGAGTATCTGGAGGCGAAGCTCGCACAGGAGGGCCGCGCAAGGCCCGCGCGTGAGCGCGGACAGGGCGGCGCGCCCCGGCGCGAGCACGAGCGGGAACTGCGAATGAGCTACAAGGAGCAGCGCGAATACGAGACGATTGACGCGCGGATAGACGCGCTGAACAGGCAACTCGAGGATATCGACGCGCAGATTGAAAAAAACGCCAGCGACTTCGTCCGCCTGACGGAGCTGACCGCACAGCGCGCGCAGACCGAGCAGGAGCTTGCGCAGGCAGAGGAGCGCTGGCTCTACCTGACCGACCTCGCGGAGCGGATTAAAGCGCAGAAAAAGGGCTGAGCGCGCATAAAACCGGAGCGGAAGTCATACCCTTTCTATCGAACGCGATACAGCGT
>JALFHA010000220.1 GCA_022776785.1 Clostridiales bacterium
TGCTCTCCATCAGCTTTGACGCCGCATGGGGCAGCGCAAACACAGAGGAGCTGCTGAACATCCTCGACCGCTATGAGGTCCGCACGACGTTCTTCCTCGTGGGCTTCTGGGCGGAGAAGTATCCTGAACTGGTCGCGGAGATCGTTGCAAGGGGGCATGAAATCGGCAACCACTCCGCTACGCATCCCCACATGTCCCAGCTCTCCGCGGCGCAGATTCGCGAGGAGCTGCGAAAAACCAGCGATCTGGTAAAATCCATCACGGGTCAGCCGACAACGCTTTTTCGGCCGCCCTACGGCGAGTATAATGATCTCGTGGTGCGCGTGAGCCGCGAGGAGGGCTACGAGTGCGTACAGTGGAACGTCGATTCTCTCGACTGGAAGAATCTGGGCACGCAGAACATGATCGCCCAGTGCACAAAGTCCGTCAACCCCGGCGATATCGTGCTCTTTCACAACGATTCCAAGTATATTCTGGAGGCACTGCCGACCATCCTTGAATATTACACGCAGGCGGGCTACAGAATAATTCCGATTTCCGAGCTGCTGCTTGAGGGCGAAACGTGGATTGACCATACGGGCAAGCAGCACCCGGCGACGCCGGCTCCGCAGCAGACGGCCACGCCAAGCCCGGCGGCCTGACGCGCAGCGGCAAGCCCCATCAACAAAACAAGGAGGACGTACAATGGAAAACGTCATTAACACACTGCACCTGAGCGGCACCGTAATCGGGATGCCCGTGGTGGGCCACGAGGCCTTCGGCGAAAAATTCTATTACCTGACTCTGGGCGTGCCGCGCCTCTCGGGCGCGCAGGACCAGCTTCCCGTGACGCTCTCCGAGCGCCTGCTCGACGGCGCGATGCTGAAAGACGGCGACCCGCTGGCCATCGAGGGGCAGGTGCGCTCCTACAACAAGATCATCGAGGGCGCTGGCAGGCTGCTCATCACCGCCTTCGCCCAGCGCATCGTCGAGCCGGACGAGCGCGAGAATCCCAACCAGATTCAGCTCACCGGCACGCTGTGCAAGGCTCCGGCCTACCGCACCACGCCCTTCGGCCGTGAGATCGCCGACATGATGCTGGCGGTCAACCGCGCCTACGGCAAGAGCGATTACATTCCGTGCATCACCTGGGGGAGAAGCGCGCGCTTTGCGGCGAAGCTCTCCGTCGGCGACAGAATCACGCTGACGGGCCGGCTCCAGTCCCGCGCGTATCAGAAGCAGCTGCCCGACGGCACGGTGGTGGAAAAGACGGCCTATGAGGTTTCCGTGGGCCATCTGGAGCTGCTCAGTCAGGAGCAGGCCGCACAGGCGAGGCCGCAGGCCGCCACGTTTCGCACAGAGGCCACCGTGCAGCAGTGACGATGCGCCGGCCGAGGAGGCGGACGGCAGCAGCGATGCGCGCCGGACGGATTGATGCCGGCACAAAGCGGCGCGTATGGGCCGAGCCCTGAATATGAGTGTTGACAAGGCGGCGGCAGATGTGCTATAATCGCACACGTTTGTGAGGCTGCCGGGCGGCCGCGCGCCGAAAGGTGTGAGGAAAGTCCGAGCTCCGCAGGGCAGAGCGCCGGGTAACGCCCGGCGGGGGCGACCCCAGGGAAAGTGCAACAGAGAGATACCGCACGCGCCATCGCGTGTAAGGGTGGAAAGGTGAGGTAAGAGCTCACCCGCGGCATGGCGACTTGTCCGCGATGTAAACCCCGCTCGGAGCAAGAAACGAAAGAGCGTTTGAGACGGCCCGTCAAGCTCTCAGGATTTCGCTTGAGCCCCTCGGCAACGATGGGCCTAGATAGATGACCGCCGATTACAGAACTCGGCTTACAGGCAACGCTCACAGACTTTTTTGAAGGCAGACGCGCCCGTTTCCCGCTGTGCAGGCGGAGCGGGCGCGCTTTTTTGACCTATGGGAAATTGTTGCACCATCGGCCTCAAAGGAAAAGGCATGGAGAATGCAGAGTGGGGCGCAAGTGGGAGCGGACACTGCCCGCTTTTCGCGCTTTGCCCGGCTTATGCGCAGAATTCCCGCGCGCAGGAGAGGAAAAAGGCGATTTTTCCCTTGATTTTTTGAGAAGGCTATGGTATGATGCTACAGAAAACGCACCCGCGCCTGTTTTCGTGCGCCTGCCGGGCTGTCCGGTCCGCGCGAAGAAGAGGGCTCGGGGAGGGTTTAATCAAAAGGAGGAAAAAACCATGGCAGTTATCTCTATGAAGCAGCTTCTGGAGGCCGGCGTGCATTTCGGCCATCAGACCCGCCGCTGGAACCCCAAAA
>JALFHA010000223.1 GCA_022776785.1 Clostridiales bacterium
ATGGCGGCGGAGGTATCGTCATTCCCATTGTAGAACATGATGCACAGCACGCCGTCCGCCGGGTCGCAGCCATAGTCAAGCAGCCCATAGAGGGTATCGGCGGGAATGCCATACACGCCCGGCGTGCCATCTGCCGCAGCCAGCGTTGTGTCCACGAGATCGATTCCGCTCGCGTCAATCACGCCGCTGTCAAGGTAGCCAGACAGCTCGAGAAACGCCTCGTCCGCTCCCTCGGAGGCGAGCTTCCTGAATTCGCTTCGCGGCAGCAGGCACACGTCGCCCTGCTGCGCCGCGCTGTAGGTGGAAAACTGCATCCTCGTATAGATGTCATCGGAGGCGAGGTTGATGTTCATGACGACCAGCTCCTCCTGCTCGGGACAGCGCTCCTGAAGCCTCGGCCAGAAATCCGCCTTGACCGCCTCCGTGTCCGCATAGCCGCTGCACAGGTAGAGCTCGATCTTCCTGTCCTCCGGCGGCCTGTATTCCGTCACGGAAAAGAGCACATCCACGCCGAATATGCTGATCACAGCCACCAGTAAGTATTTCCACCAACTGTAAGCCAGATGGTTCTTCAGCCACCTGAGCGTCAGCCTTTCGCCAGACATCATCTTCCTCCTTTGCCGCGCCCCTGCCATGCCCACAGCGGGACGCCCGCCAATGATCCGCATCGATTCATTATACCCATTCCCCCGAAGCGCGTCAATAGCCGCAGAGAGCGCTCCGCCTGACCTGCGAAAGGTTTTGCGGATGACGGTGAAAAAGCAGGCGGCCCTGCGTCGGCGCTCTCCGACACAGGGCCATGCGGCGGCACAGCCTCAGCGCTTGTCAAAATAGCGCTGAGCATAATCCAGCTTGTCCTCAAAAATCTGCTGCTCGACGATCCACTTTTCTCCATTGGTTGCCATCGTGATCGGCCCCCATGTGCAGAACTGATAGGCCACGTTTTTCTCATCCGCCTGCTTCTGGAACGCCTGGGTATTGACGCTGCCGTGCGGGATAAACATGTACTCCGGCGCCAGCTCCTCAAAGAAGGACGCATCCATCTTCGTCAGCCCGTGATGCGGCGCCTTGGCGATATCCGCCTTGACGTCATGGAGCTCTGCGATGTTCGCAAGCCCCTTTCCCTCGACATCGGCGGTCAGCAGCAGCGTACACTCGCCGTAGCGGATAAAGAGCATCGCAGAGGTGGCATTGTCTCCGGGGAAGGCCGTCTGGCGCCAGACGGTGATCTCCACATCGCCAAAGTCGATGGTGTCCCCGTCATCCACATCGCGAATCGGCACACCGGCCGCCTCCAGCGCGCGGATTGCCTTGCGCTGGGCAATCGCCGAGCCGGTATAGTCGTGCGGGAAGGCCGTCATAAACGTTCCGATTCCGATCCTTCCGGCAATGACCGGAATGGAGCCCACATGATCGTTGTGCGGATGCGTGTTAAACGCGTATTCCACCGCGTCAAGCCCTGCGCGCTCCAGCATGGCGAGCACATCCTCCGCCTGGCTTTCCTTCGCCATATCCACCAGCATACTGTGTTCCTCAAAGGTGAGCAGCATACTGTCCGCGCCCATCAGCGGGCAGACATACAGCGTCAGCAGCCTTTCATCGTCGCCGAAGGGCGCCGTCTCCCCTGCCATGAATACGCGCCTTTCCTCGGCGAGGGCAGCACATGCCATCCAAAACAGAAGGAGCGCAAACAGCGCGCAAAGCATTCTTTTGTACATCTTCACTATTCTCCAGTTTCTCTGATTATATACTGCCATTATACAGGAAAACCGGGTGGGATTCAAGGGGCAAACCGCCCTTGCGCGTATGGCGTACATCACGGCAAAAAAACAAAAGCCCGACCTTTCCTGCAATACCAGGAAAAATCAGGCTTTGTAAATCATGGAATTATCCCAGCGGCTTCATCGTCGGGAACAGCAGCACGTCGCGGATGCTGGCGCTGTCGGTCAGCAGCATCACCAGACGATCCACGCCGAAGCCGAGGCCGCCCGTCGGGGGCATACCGTATTCGAGCGCGGCGATGAAATCCTCGTCCACGTCGGCATGGCCGCCCTGCGCGCGCTTGGCCGCAGCCTGCCGCTCGAAGCGCCCGCGCTGGTCGATGGGGTCATTGAGCTCGGTGAAGGCGTTGCCCAGTTCGGAGCAGTTGGCGAAGAACTCAAAGCGCTCGGTCATGTCGGGCTCGTCCTTCTTGCGCTTGGCCAGCGGAGAGATCGCCACCGGATAATCGGTGATAAACGTCGGCTGCACGAGGTTCGGCTCGGCGAATTCGTCAAAGCACGCCTCCAGGCACTCGCCCTTAACAGCATTCTTCTCCACATGCACGCCGCGCGCCTCGCACTCCGCGCGCGCCTGCTCGTCGCTTTCCCACGCGTAGTAGTCGATGCCGCTATACTTCTTGACGGCCTCGGCCATCGTCATGCGCGTCCACGGCGCGGTCATATCGATTTCCTTGCCCTGATAATTGATCTTGAGCGTGCCGCAGACCTTCTGCGTCACATAGACATACATCTCCTCGACGAGGTTCATGATGTCCTTGTAGTCCGCGAACGCCTGATACAGCTCGATGGTCGTGAATTCGGGGTT
>JALFHA010000230.1 GCA_022776785.1 Clostridiales bacterium
CTGCAGCAGCAGACGCACATGGTTATCCGAAACCACATAATCCACATATTCCACGGACTATGAGGAATATGTGGATTCGGATAACCATGTGCGTCTGCTGCTGCTCACGCAGCTGTGCATTGCCGATCAGCCCCAAAGCATCCCCGCGTCCGTGGGGGAGGAGGCCGTATTCTCCGTGACGGCCGCCGGCGGCGCAGAGCCCTACCGCTACCAGTGGCAGCGCATGACCGGAGCAGATCAATGGAAGGATATCCCGAGCGCCGATCAGGACACCTACCGCATCGCATCGGTCAAGAGCGAACAGAACGGTCTGACCGTGCGCTGCGTGGTTACAGATCAGTACGGGGACAGCGTCACCTCTGGTTCTGCTGTGCTGTCCATTCTGCCGCAGACCGGCGACAGATCGCAGCTGGCGCTGTGGCTCCTGCTGGCGCTCTCGTCCGTGGCTGCGCTGGCGGCGGTATGCGGCAAGAGGTGCAGCAGATAACCCCGTAAGGAAGCCGCCGGGCGGCGCTTCTGCGCAGAAAAAACATGCTTCTTATGCTATTCTGCGTTAAGAAGATGGAATAGCAATCGCGAAGCGATGATGGGGTTTGGGGATGAAATCCCCAAGCGGGTTTGGAATCGTAGCCTGCCGCCCGCTGTGCGGGAAGCAGGCAGGCGGAGATTGGCAACCGCAAGGAGCGCCTACGGCGCGACTATGCGAGTTTCCTGGGTCGGCAGCCCAACGTATCCCTATTGTAAAGCCATTCTGCAAAAGTAGTCAGGGAGCGAAGCGATACCTGACGGTGAGCTTGTGCTAATCCGGTAAGAACACCGGAAGGTAATGCTTTAATCGAAGATCAGTATGATAGGCTGCTCTGCAAGGAGGGAAAGCGATGCTGCTTCAGCGGAATCCGGACAGCAGATGCTGTTCTCTCATCGATGCGGAGGAAGCGCTTCCGGCGGGGCTTGCGTTTCTGCGCGCCCCATGCTATGATAGGGCTATCAAAGCGGGGGAGGAATTGCGCCATGTGGGACGAGGTGCCGCAGTTTTTGAGGGAGCAGCTCCTTGAGCAGGTCGGTCAGGCGGAGACGGAGCGCGTGCTGGCGGGATACGCGGCGCGGCGCGCCGTGACGCTGCGTGTCAACCGACTCAAAAGCGAGCCCGCGTCCATCCGAGCTGCGCTGGAGGCGGCGAGCGTGCGGACGCAGAGCGTGCCGTGGAGTGAGGACGCGCTCGTGCTGCCGGACGCGGCGGAGGCGGACGTGACGGCGCTGCCGCTTTACGAGCGGGGCGAGGTCTATCTGCAAAGCCTGTCCTCGATGATTCCGGCGCTGCTGCTGGGCGCACAGCCGGGGGAGAATATCCTCGACATGGCGGCGGCGCCCGGCGGCAAGACGACGCAGATCGCCGCGCTGACGGGCGGACGGGCGATGATTACCGCCTGTGAACGCCATGCGGCGCGCTGTGAGCGGCTGAAATTCAACCTTGAGCGCCAGGGAGCCAGAGGTGTGACGGTGATGAACATCGACGCGCGCCAGCTCGACGACCTGTTTTCCTTTGACCGCATCCTGCTGGATGCGCCTTGCTCCGGCAGCGGCACCGTGCAGCTCGGCGAGCGTTCCCGCGCGCGCTTTGACCGGGAGACGCTCGCCCGCGTGACGAAAATGCAGGAGGCGCTGCTCCTGAAGGCGCTGAGGCTGCTCAAGCCCGGGCATGAGATGATCTATTCGACCTGCTCGGTGCTCGCGCAGGAGAACGAGCAGATGGTCGCGCGTGCAGCCAAGCGGACAGGCGCGCAGATCGTGCCGCTGGAGCTTGCGGGCTTTGAGGATGTGCCGCGCCTGCCGGTGTCCCTGCCGGGGACGCTGTGCGTCTGCCCGGACGCACGCTACGAGGGCTTCTTTGTGGCGAAGCTGAGAAGAAATCGATAAAGCCGCTGTTCACGCGGCTGTGAGGGAGGAAATCGGCTATGGTTTTGGAAACCGAGCGCCTGCACCTGCGCCCGTGGATGGAAACGGACGCGGAGGATTTGTACCGCTATGCGAGCGACCCGCAGGTGGGCCCGGCGGCAGGGTGGCCGCCGCACACGAGCGTGGACAACAGCCGGGAGATCATCCGCGATGTGCTGAGCGCGCCGGGGACGTTTGCCGTCGTGCTCAAGGCGACGGGGGAGGTCATCGGCAGCGTGGGCATCATGCGCGCGGGCGGCGGTACGGCGTCCATGAAGGAGGACGAGGCCGAAATCGGCTACTGGATCGGTCGTCCGTTCTGGGGGCAGGGGCTGATTCCCGAGGCCGTGCGCGCCGTGCAGCGCTGCTGCTTTGAGGAGCTAGGCTGCCGCAGGCTCTGGTGTGGCTATTATGAGGGCAACGAGAAGTCCAGAAGGGTGCAGGAGAAGTGCGGCTTTGTACCGCATCATACGCAGGAGAATGTCCCGTGCAAGCATTTGGATGAATGCCGCACGGAGCACTTTACCACCCTCACCCGCGAGGCGTGGGAGGCGGCGAGGGTGTGAGAGGACCAGTGCCGCTCTAGGCGCAAAGGACAGGGCGCGGACACGGATCAATTCACAAAACAATATGGGCCATCCCCGCTTTGGACGCAGCATGGGCGTCTGGCGCGGGGATGGCTTTTGTCTGTTGATACTGATGCGGGCATGTAGCCAAAGGTTTTTGAAAATTCTATAAGACTCGATATTTGTTTACTTTGTAATCCTTCTGTAAAGCTTCGGCCTCGATCGCAGAGCAGCGGGACTTCTATCACTCCGTCGGTGATGCAATCGGCATCATGCCGGTTTACTTTGTAATCCTTCTGTAAAGCTTCGGCCTCGATCGCAGAGCAACAGGATTTATACTGTTCTTCGATAAAAATATTGCTTCCGGTATCCCCGTTGGTTCATCCTAAATTCACCGTCAGGCCTCGCTTCGCTCCCTGACTACTTTGCAAAAACGCTTTATCAACGGAGTACGTTGGGCTACCGCCCAAACCTCCATCGATGAGAACGAAAAAAACCCTCAGCGTAAAGCTGAGGGAGCTGGTGGTCGCAACAGGACTCGAACCGTTTGAGCGAGCCTGAATCCGCCACAGGCGGCGGCCCGCTCAAACCTCCATCGATGTGAACGAAAAAGAAAGGGTCATCTCTTTCATGAGACAACCCTGAATTGGTGGTCGCAACAGGACTCGAAC
>JALFHA010000238.1 GCA_022776785.1 Clostridiales bacterium
GTCTGCAATGGTTTGAGATGTCCCTTGCTTTTTTCGCAATATGTTGAGTCGCTTCACTTCAGCATCCGATAACTGAACTACGTTTTTCTTAGGTCTGCCCATGGCTGTACCCCTCTCATATGTGATATGAGAAGTGTACTATATCTTGGTTCATAAATCAATATGTCATTACAATAGTATAAAGCTATGAATGAGCAAATTTGAAAAAATGCACAAAAAATCCGATTTGTCCCCAAATGAAAATCTATGTATTTCTTGATTTTTCTCATCTCAAAAGTTTCAAAATAGGCGAAAAATTGTGCAATATTCTGGATTTGCTCATTTATAGTATAAAGTATTTCTTCCGGTTTTCTCGTTGGTTCGTCAAGAACTCACCGTCAGGCCTCGCTTCGCTCCCTGACTACTTTGAAAAAATGCTTTATCAATGGGATACGTTGGGCTGCCGCCCAAACCCGCCAAGGGACTTCGCCCCTTGACCCCTTCTTCGCTTCGCGCAATCATTCCATCTTTTTAAAGCAGAACAGTATCAGAACACCTTCCCCAGAATCTCCGGCTCGGCAAAGAGCGCCGTCGCGCCGCCGGTATGCCAGAAGACGACCGTCTCCCCCTGCGCGATCCTGCCGGTGCGGATATGGTCGAGCATCCCGGCGAAGGCCTTGCCGGTGTAAACCGGGTCGAGGAACAGCCCCTCCTCGCGCGCGAGCAGGCGGATGGCCTCGCTGGCCGCCTCGCTGGGCTGCTCATAGCCGGGGAGGTAGTAATGGGTATCCAGGCAGATATCCATCGTGGGGTCGAGCGAGAGCGGGCTGCCCAGCAGGCGCAGGACAGCCGTGCCCAGCTCCGCGACGCGCTGCGGATAGGCGACAGGATCCTTCGGGCTGACGGCGATGGAGACGATCTTCGTGCCGTCGTAGAGCAGCTTGCGCCCGGCGGCCAGCCCGGCGAGCGTGCCGCCCGTGCCCGTGGCGTGGAAGATGGCGTCGGCGGTCAGGCCGAGCTCGCCGAGCTGCTGCGCCAGCTCCACATAGCCCAGCGCAAAGCCGACGGATCCGATGGGGCTTGCGCCGCCCATCGGGATGTCGATGCAGGGGCGGCCGCCAAGCGTCAGCTCCGCCGCGCGGGCCGCGCCCATGACGAAGGAGCGCGCCTCGGCCTCGGCCTCCGTCTCGCCCGGCTCGATGGGCACGATGTGAATCTCCGCGTCGAGGATGCGGTCGAGCAGCAGGTTCGCGCGCGTATCCCCCTCCTCGGGCGGCACCACGGCGGTCAGGTAGAGGATGGGCTTGATGCCCATGCGGCGGCAGGCGGTGGCCGTCTCCATCGCGTGGTTGGACTGCGTTGCGCCGTAGGTGACGGCGTATTCGCAGCCGCGAGCCTTCGCCTCGCCCAGCAGGAATTCCAGCTTGCGCATCTTGTTGCCGCCGAACAGGCTCATGCCGGTGAAGTCGTCGCGCTTGATGTACAGGCTCACGCCGAGCTGCGCGCTCAGGCGGTCGAGCCGCATCAGCGGCGTGGGGAAGAAGCCCAGCTCCGCGCGGGGCAGCGCGGCAAAGCGGGGCAGAACCTCGGCAATTCTCTCGTTCATCGTGTTTTCCTTTCTCATCGGTCGGAGGGCGCGCTCAGGCAGGCGGCCAGCGCCGCGCGCGTGCCCTTCACCATCTGCTCAAGGGTCATGGAGGGATAGACCGGGCGCGTGAGCGCATCCGGTTCGCCTTCGAGGCGTTTCAGGCGGCGCGCCGCCGCGTAGGCGGGCTGATTGGGCACATGCACAAAGCCCGTGCGCACGGCAAAGGGCGCGCGGCGCGCAAAATCCGCCAGCGAATAGGTCATCAGATTGCACAGGTATGCGCCTGCCGTGCAGGCGGCGGGGCAGGGCGCGCCCTCCGGCGCGTCGGTGAGCCCGCCCAGATAGGCGGGCACGCCCGCCTCGAGCATCGCGCGGGTCATGGCCTCAAAGGGCAGCGTGCCGCGCAGCACATTTTCCCCGCCGGGCACGATGGGCGCGCGCCGCTCGCGCTCGAGGTCAGGGTGCAGCGGGTCCGCGTCGCGGCCCTCGCACCAGTTGACCCCGCAGGGCTCGGGCCGCATGGCCGGGGAGGCCGGGTCCGTGCCCAGCGCAAGGATGATGCCCGGTTTAAGGCGCATCGCCGCCTCCTCCACGCAGGGGAAGGCCCCTGCCCACGATACCGGCACGATGAGGCTGTGTACCTCGCCGCAGACCTCGCTGCCGTCCTCTGCGCGCGCGGCGATGCGCTCGCCGTCCAGCGCGCGGGCGATGGCCTCGGCGTTGTTGACCTCGCCCTCGGGAATGCCGCGGAACCAGCCGTAGCCCGCCAGCAGGATGGAAATCGTCGTCATAGCGTGCCTCCTATCACAGGGCTTGGGGGCAGACATACAAAGCGCCGCGATACGCCGTCATGCTCCCGTATGGAACCATGATAGCCGCATCGCGGCGTTTTGTCAATCTTTGGAAGCGGCGGGTCATCCCTCGCCGTGCTCGATGGCGGCGACGGGGCAGCTCTCGAGCGCCTGCTCGGCGAGGGCCTTCGTGCCGTCGTCCTTCGGGTCGGCGATGACGTGGGAAAGCCCGTCGTCCTTCAGGCGGAACACGTCCGGGCAGAGCTCGGCGCACACGCCGCAGCCGATGCAGTTGTCATTGACGGTATATTTCATGGGGAAGTCTCCTTTCTGCAGATTTGCAGGTAATCATATTTTGCAAAATCTCCGTCAGGTATCGCTGCGCTTCCTGACTGCTTTTGCATAGTTGCTTCGCAATAGGGGTTACGTTGGGCTGCCGACCCGGGAAACCCGCATAGTCGCGCGCAGCGCTCCTTGCGGTTTCCAATCTTTGCCTGCCTGTTTCCCGCACAGCGGGCGGCAGGCTGCGATTCCAAACCTGCTTGGGAATTTCAGTCCGGGGCATTTGCCCGTTCTCCATCGGCTTCATCCGCCGGGGAACGCACATAGTCGCATCCAAAGGATGCTCCTTGTGGTTCCCGACGCTTCGTCCACCTTCATCCGCCGCAGGCGGCGGTGGACTCCGGTCCCACAGGTGGCGCCGATTACGAACCCCCAAACCCCATCACCGTTCCGTGGACGCGAGCACTTCCGCAAGCTGCGCGGCGGAGGCGAGCAGCCCTTCGCGTTCCCTGCCGTCGAGCGGAATCTCCAGCACGGCCTCCACGCCATGCAGCCCGACCACGGCGGGCACGCTCAGCGCGAGGCCGCTCAGGCCGTATTCCCCGCCGAGCACCGTGGAAACCGGCAGCACGGTGTGCTCGTCGCGGACGATGGCGGCGGCGATGCGCGCGACGGCCATGGCGATGCCGTAGTACGTCGCGCCCTTTCGCTCGATGATGGCATAGGCGCTGCGTCGCACATCCTCCTCGATCTGCGCAAGCTGCGTGCGGCAGTCGGCAAAGCCGCGCAGCGCGAAGAAGTGCATCAGGTCGATGCCCGAGACGTTGGCGCCGCTCCAGACGGGCAGCTCGCTGTCGCCGTGCTCGCCGATGATGACCGCGTGCACGCTGCGGCTGTCCACCTGCAATCGCCGCCCGAGG
>JALFHA010000303.1 GCA_022776785.1 Clostridiales bacterium
AAGCGAACGGGCATGAGGGTTTTAACGCAGAACAGTATTAGAAACGTGCGCCGCCGTGCAATCATATGGCTCACCCCTCAAGGCTGATGCGCGCGCTGCTCCCGCCCGTGCGCTGCCGGGTGACGAGGATCTTGCGGTCGATGCGCCGCCCCAGCTCCTCCACATGCGAGATCACGCCGACGAGCCGGTTGCCCTGCGTCAGCGACGTGAGCATGGAGATCGCCTGCTCGAGCGAGCGCGCATCCAGCGAGCCAAATCCCTCGTCCACAAACAGCGTATCAAGCCGCACGCCGCCGGAGCCCGCCTGAATCTCATCGCTCAGCCCCAGCGCCAGCGCCAGCGACGCCTTGAACGATTCGCCGCCGGAGAGCGTGCGCACGTCGCGCGTGCTGCCGTTCGCGTGGTCGATGACCTCCATGTCCAGCCCGCTCTGCTGCTGGCGGTTGCCGCCGGACGCGCGCCGCCGCAGCGCATACTGTCCGTCCGTCATCGCCGTCAGGCGCACGTTGGCGCGCTCGATCACCCGGTCAAAGTACGTCATCTGCACATAGGTTTCCAGCGTCACCTTGTCCCGCCCCGTGAGCTGGCCGTTGGCCGTCGCCGAGAGCGAGGCGAGCAGGCTGCTGTTTTCACGCTTCCTGCGCGCATCGATCAGCTCTGCGCGCATCCTGGCGAGCGTCTGCGTGTTGCGCTCCAGCCGGGCGTGAAGCGCCCGCAGCGCTTCATTCTCGCGCGCCAGCGTCTCGAGCAGCGCAGCGCTCCGGGCGCGCAGCGCATCCGTTGGCTCCTGCTCGCTCTGCGCCGCAAGCTGCGCGGAAAGCGTGTCCCTGCGCGCCTCAAGCGCCGTCTGCTCCTCCTGCGCCGCGCGCATGGCGCTGTCCGCTGCCTCCTGCTGCCTGCGCAGCGCATCGCGCCGGGCATTCATCTCCGCAAGCTGGGCGCGCGCCTCGGCTGCACTCGCGCACGAGAGGCTCGCGCGCTTTTGCGCCGCCTGCTCCGCCTTCGCCTGCGCGTCTGCCGCAAGCGCCGCGCTGCGGTTCACCGCCCTGAGGATTTCCTCGCCCATCCGAGCCTCCTCGGCCTCCTTCTGCGGGATGAGCCGCTTTGTGTTTTCCAGCCTGGTCATGCGCGCGGACAGGCGCGCCGCTTCCTCCTCGCAGCGCCCGGCCTGCGCGCGGGCTTCTCTCTCCCTCTCGCGGGCGTGCACGCCGACGCTGTCCTCCTGAAATGCGCCGAGCAGCTCCTCCGCCTGCGCCTGCACCTGCTCGCGCGCTGCGGCCAGCGCGCTGTGAGCGGCAGCCGCCGCACCATGACACGCCGCCGCGCGCTCCTCCGCCGCGCCGCGCTCACTTCGAAGCCGCGAAAGCTCCGCCTCGCTGGGCGCTTCCTCGCAGAGCGCCGCAGGCGCGGGATGTTCAAGCGCGCCGCAGACCGGGCAGGGCATGCCGTCACGGAGCCGCGCGGCGAGGATGCCCGCCTGCGCGCCGAAGAACGCCGCCTCCTGCTGCGCATAGCGCTGCTGCGCCTCGTTTTTCTTTGCCAGCGCAGCCCTTTCGTTCCTGTCCGCGTCCGCCGCCTGCGCGCGGCGCACGCCCAGCGTGTCAGCCGCCCCGGCAAGCTGAGAAAGCCGCCTTGCGCGCTCCCCAGCACGCTTTCCCTCCTCCTGCACGCGCACCAGCGCCGCGCTCAGCTGCGGCAGCCCCGCCACCAGCTCCCGCGCGCGGGCGAGATCGGCGCGCAGCTTCTCCTGCGCCGCGCGGTCCGCCTGTGTGCGCGCCGAGAGCGCATCTGCCTGCGCGCGCGCCGCACGCGCTTCACCCTCCAGCGCATCCGCCCGATCATACTCTCCAAGCTGCGCCTCCATCGCCGCCGCCGCGGCCATCAGCGCGTCCTCCTGCGGGCGCAGGGCGCGCGCCTGCTCAAGCTCCGCCGCCCGCAGACGCGTTGTCTCCGCCGCCTGAACGAGCGCGCGCTCCACGCGGGTCAGCTCCTCGCGCGCGGCGTCCAGCGCCTGCGCGCGTCCGATGCGCTCGCTCAGAACGGCATTCTCCTGCTGCAGCCTGTCCGCCTGCGCCGCACGCGCATCCATCTCGGCCCGGTCAATCGCCGCGCCGCGCTCCGCAATCGCCATGCGCTCCGGCACATGCAGCGGCTCCGCGTCGCCCTCATAGGCCGCGTATTCCTCCGCCAGTGCCGGCGGCACGGTGAGGCCATTCGCATCCTGCAGCAGCGCGCGCTCGGCCTCCTCCGCCTCGCGCCTGGCCGCATTCGCGCGCAGACTCAGCTCCCGCTGGAGCGCCTCGTAGCGCTCCGTGTGGAACAGCCGCCGAAGGATGGCCCGGCGCTCCTCCGTTCCCGCAAGCAGCAGCCGCTTGAACTCGCCCTGCGCAATCATCCCAATCTGCGCAAACTGGTCGCGCGTCAGCCCGATGAGCGCCTCCATCTCCCGCGTCACGTTCTGGCTGCCCGTCACCACACGGCCGCCCTGCAGGGTCAGCGCTGCGTCGGCGCTCTGGTGTGTCATGCCCTCGCCGCGCTTTCTGGGCCGGTCGTAATCCGGCCTGCGCCAGACCGTGTGTATCTCCCCGCGCAGCGCAAAGACCAGCTCCACAAACGTCTCCTGCGCTGCCTCGGCATACTGGCTGCGCAGCATCCCCGCGCGGCGCTCCTGGCCGCTCGGCTCGCCGTAGAGGGCGAAGGTGATCGCGTCAAAAATCGTCGTCTTGCCCGCGCCCGTGTCGCCCGTGATGAGATACAGGCCGCTCTCCCCAAGGCGATCCATATCAAGCTCCACGCGCCCCGCATAGGGGCCGAAGGCGCAGAGTGTCAGTTTTACAGGTCGCATAGCTCCTCCTGTGCGCCGCTCATGGCCGCTCCTCAAAGATTGTTTCCAGCAAATTGGCGGCACACTGCCGCTGTGCGTCGCTCATCGGCGCGCCGTTCTGCTTTTCAAACAGCTCCTCAAACAGCGCCAGCGGCGCGCGCCGTGTCAGCGCCTCGCGGGAAAAATCCGCCGCCGCCGCGCGCGTGCGCGCGTTGTCGATGAGCACCTGCAAAAGATTCGGATACACCCTGCGCAGCCTCGCCGCCGCGTCGGGCACGTCGTCCTCGTCCGTGAGCGTGATTTGCAGGCAGTCCTCGCTCGCCTCGCCGGACATGAGCGAAGCAAATGTCCCGCGCAGCCGACGCATCGGGTGCAGCGGCGCGATGGGCAAAAGCTCCGCCTGTGCCTTGCCCTGCGCGTCCAGCGTCACGCGCAGCGCGCCCCGCGCCTGACCGCACTCGGAAAACGCGTAGCACAGCGGCGAGCCGCTGTAGCGCACGCGCCCACCCGCAAGGCTCTGCGGTGCGTGCAGGTGTCCCAGCGCCGCATAGCAAAACGGCGCGAACACCTCCGCATCCACATT
>JALFHA010000368.1 GCA_022776785.1 Clostridiales bacterium
CGCCATCGCTGTGGATGTCATAGCGCACCTCCTGCGCGGGCGCGATTACGGGCACGATAGGCATCAGAACCTCCTGAAACGATGAGAACAAAAGCTGGTGATTCATGCGCGAAGCGAGGAAGGGGCAAGGGATGAAATCCCTTGCAGGGTTTGGGACAGCGCCCCAAGCGGGTTTCAGGGCGGCAGCCCTGACGTAACCCGAGCCTGTTACTTGAACAGCGGCGTTTCGCTGGGGGTCTGTGAGCGCAGACGGTCGAAATCCTTCTTGCGCTCGCTGGAGGCGACGAGGCGCTCGTACAGCGCCTGCCGGTCGCCGCCCGCGAGCAGCGTCTCATAGTCGCCCAGCCGCGCGCGCAGCTCGGAAACCAGCGCGCCGAGCGCGTCCCGGTTGGCCCAGAACAGCTCGCACCAGAGCTTGGGGTCGAGCGCCGCCACGCGCGTTGCGCCGCGGAAGGAGCCGCCTTCAAAGCCGTAGCTGTCAAAGAGCAGATGCTGGTCGCACAGGGCCAGCGCCATGACGTGCATGAGCTGGCTGGTGTAGGCGATGCGCTCGTCATGTGCGTCGGGCGTGGAGAGCACCACGTCCGCGCAGCCCATGAAGGTGACGAGCTGGCGCATGAGTGCCACGCATTCTCCGGGCACGCTGCTGTCCGGCGTGAGGATGTAGTGCGAGCCGCGGAACAGATCGCCCGTGGCGCTGGCGAAACCGCCGCACTCCCGCCCGGCCATCGGGTGGCCACCGAGGTAGACGAACGGTCTTTCCTCGAGCGATGCGACGGCGTCCACGATGGGGCGTTTTACGCCGCACACGTCGGTGAGCAGCGCGCCGGGGCGCAGGCGGCACGCGTGCTCGCGCACGAAGCTGGCTGCGGCCTCGGGATGCAGGCAGAGCACGACCACATCCATCTCGCCAAGCGGCGCCTCCTGCACGTCGGGCCATGCCGCACGCACCGCGCCGCGCCCGAGCGCCTCAAAGCGCGTCCACTCGTCGCAGTCCACCGCATAGCGCTCCAGCCCCGGATAGCCTTCGAGGGCGAGCGCCATGCTGCCGCCGATGAGCCCCAGGCCGACAAACATGATCTTCATACCGTGCGCTCCACAATCGGCGCCATCGCCGTAATCTTGCCCATCAGCTGCGCGAACTGCGGCGGCGTCAGGCTCTGCGCGCCGTCGCACAGCGCCTTGGCGGGGTTGTTGTGCACCTCGATGATGAGGCCGTCCGCGCCCGCGGCGATGGCTGCCAGCGACATGCGCTCCACCATCCAGTTCAGGCCGGTCGCGTGGCTGGGATCGACGATGACCGGCAGGTGCGACAGCCGCTTGACCGCCTGCACCGCGGACAGATCGAGCGTGTTGCGGGTGTACGTCTCAAACGTGCGGATGCCGCGCTCGCAGAGGATGACGTTCGGGTTGCCCGCGGCCATGATGTATTCCGCGCTCATCAGCCACTCGTAGATGGTGGCGCTCAGGCCGCGCTTGAGCAGGATGGGCTTGCGCGTCTGCCCCAGCTCGGTGAGCAGGTCGAAGTTCTGCATGTTGCGTGCGCCAACCTGAATGATGTCCACGCGGCGGTCGAATTCCTCCACGAGCTTGGGACTCATGATTTCGGTGCAGATGGGCATTCCTGTGAGCGCCTTGGCCTGCTCAAGCAGCGCCAGCCCCTCGAGCTTGAGCCCCTGGAAGGCATAGGGCGAGGTGCGCGGCTTGTACGCGCCGCCGCGCAGGATGCTCGCGCCGCAGGCACGCACCTTGAGCGCCGTGTCCGTGACCTGATCGTAGTTTTCCACGGAGCACGGGCCGGCGAAGATGGCGAGCTTCCTGCCGCCGACGGGCACGCCGCCGCAGTCGATGACGCTGTCGGTGGGGTGGAACTTGCGGTTGGCCTTCTTGAACGGCTCGGAGACGGGCATCACGCGCTCGACGCCCGGCTTGATGAGGAAGTCGTGCGGATCGAGACGGGCGACGTCGCCGAGCACGCCCAGCACGGTGCAGTCCACGCCGGCGTTGCGCTGTACCTGCATCCCCTCCTGCGCAAGGGAGTCGCACAGGGAGAGAATCTGTTCCTCGGTGGCCTGGGGCTTCATAATGATAATCATGGGAAATGCGCCTTCTTTCTTTTTGCTGAGCAGTTATGCGCGCACAGGCGGGCGGCTATAGAAAAAGGCCCCCGCCATGTGTGGCAGGAGCCTTGGAAAACCAGATTGTCCCGAAGCAGGGAACCGCCTGAGCTTCCTCTCACGCACGCACGACAGCAAAACCATGACCCGTAAAGCCATAGCCGCTAAATCGCACGAAAGAGAAGCTGTACATGGCGAGAACCTCCGCTTGAAGCTGGCAACAGTATACCATGCCCGGCTTCAAAACGCAAGCGGAAAACCCGTCCGCGGAGAA
This sequence comes from Clostridiales bacterium, assembly GCA_022776785.1. Lineage (GTDB taxonomy): Bacteria > Bacillota > Clostridia > Christensenellales > Aristaeellaceae > Ventricola. The sequence continues at coordinate 2,392 of JALFHA010000368.1, forward strand.
TTTTTTGACGCGGGGCACAGACGAGGCTGCATCGCACGCTGCGTCACATGTCAATCCGCTTGAGCAGCTTGCGCGCGTCGTCCTGCGCGGCGAGGGCGAGGATGTGCTCCCGGCCGGTGAAGCGGTAGTCCGCGCCGGGCATGGGGCGCAGGCCGCTCTCGTCCTTGACGGCGAGGATGTTGATGTGGTGCTTGTTGCGCACGTCGATCTCGCGCACGGAGCGGCCCACCCACGAGGAGAGCGGCGGAATCTCGTAGATGGAGTATTCGTCCGTCAGCTCGATGTAGTCAAACACATTCTGCGCGCTCAGCCGCGCGGCGGTGCGCTCGGCGCTGTCTCGCTCGGGGTAGGCAACCTCGTCCGCGCCATTGCGCAAAAGCAGCTTGGCGTGCACATCCTGACTGGCCTTGGCGACAATATAGCGCGCTCCGAGGTCGTGCAGCATGGAGGTGATGAGCAGGCTGCTGGCAAAGTCCGAGCCGATGCACACCACGCACAGGTCGAAGTTGTGCACGCCGAGCTGGCGGAGCACCGCCTCGTCCGTGCAGTCGGCAATCTGCGCGCCGGTGACCTCCCCGGCCAGCTCAGAGACGATGGCCTCATTGCGATCGACAATCATGACCTCGTTGCCGAGGGACATGAACTTGCGGCACAGGTGCCGCCCGAAGCGCCCGAGGCCGATGATGAGGATGGACTTCATGACGAGAAACCTCCTGAAAGAACTCTGATGAAGAAAGGGATTGGTTGCGCAGCACTCAGCCCACAAGCAGGCGGCCCGTGGGATACTGCACCTTGGCGGGCTGAGCCCTGTGCGTGAGCAGGATGGCAAACGTCAGGCTGCCCAGACGGCCCGCGTACATCAGCAGAATGATGACGAGCTGCGAGGCGGGGGAGAGCACGCGCGTGATGCCCGTGCTCATGCCGACCGTGTTCACGGCGGAAAAGACCTCAATGAGCACATCGCGCAGCGCCAGCTCCGTCTGCAGGCCGCAGATGATGAGCGTCGCCACCATCGCCATCGTCAGGTAGACGATGAGAATCGCGCTGGCGCGGCGCATCACGTCGTGCTCGATGCGCCTGCCCATCAGGTGCACATCGTCCTCGCGGTTGAGCAGGGAGAGCGCCAGCAGCACGATGAGCAGCATGGTGGTCGTCTTTGCGCCGCCGGCGGTGGAGCCGGGGTTGCCGCCGGTGAGCATGAGCAGCATCGTCAGCAGGCTGCCCGCGCTGGACAGGTCGCCGGTGGGCACGGTGTCAAAGCCGGCCGTGCGCGGCGTGACGGCGGAAAAGAGGCTCGCCCACACGCGCTCGCCCGCGGACAGGCCGGCCATAGCGCTGCGCGCCTCAAAGAGGAAGAACAGCAGCGCAGGCACGAGGATCAGCCCGGCGCTCAGCAGCAGCACGACCCGGCTGTGAAGCTGGAGCTTTTTATAGCGGAAGCGGCAGGTGATGAGGTCGTCCCAGACGAAGAAGCCCAGACCGCCGAGCAGAATCAGCAGAATGACGGTGACGTTCACCAGCGGGTCGCCCACGAAGGATTCCAGCGAGGAATACGGCCCGGTGATCGTGCCCATCAGGTCAAAGCCCGCGTTGCAAAAGGCCGAAACCGCGTGAAAGACGGCGTAGCCCACGCCGCGCAGCCAGCCGAGCATCGGCACAAACCGGAAGCACAGCAGCACGGCGCCGATGACCTCGATAAGCACCGTGCCCAGCATCGCCCGGCGCACGAGCCGCACGATGCCGCCCAGGTGCAGCGAGGCGACGCTCTCCTGCAGCACGGTGCGCTGGCGCAGGCCGATGCGGTGCCCCAGCAGCAGCGGGAACAGCGAGAGGATGGTCATCACGCCGAGCCCGCCGATCTGGATGCCGATGAGCAGTACGACATGGCCGAAGAGCGACCAGTGGCTCGCCGTATCCACGACGACCAGACCCGTGACGCACACGGCGCTCGTCGCGGTGAACAAAGCGGTCAGCGGGTCGGTCCATGCGCCGGATCTGGAGGAGACGGGCAGCATCAGCAGCAGCGTGACTGCCAGAATAATCAGCAGAAAGCCCAGCGCGATGAGCGCCGACGAGGACAGGGGCGCGCGGGGCTTTCTATGCCGGATGGGCTTGCCGGATGAGTGAAACAAGGCGTGAAACCTCCTGATTCTGAAGCTCCGTCCATTATACTGCGCGGGGCGTCATTTGGCAAGCGGCTGCGCATCCGCGTCAGTGAAGCCGGGATTCTCCCGCAGCGGGCACGCGTCAAACAGGCGCGAAACGGCCTCGCGATACGCCGAGAGCGTTGCGGCCTTGCGGATGGCCTTGAGCGGCCTGTGCGCGTCTTCAAAGCAGCAGGCGGCGTGCTTCATCACCTCGCGCAGCCGCCCGAGGACGATGTGCGCGGGGTAGAGGGCGAGGTATTCCGCTTCCAGCTCGTCGTGGAAATCGCGCAGCGCGACCGCGGTCAGCGGCTCGCCGCCCGCAAGCGTCTGCGCGAGCGCGGGGTTGGCGACCAGCCCGCGCCCGAGCATCAGCGCGCGGGTCCGGGGGTATTCATCCATGAATTCCTCACACGCGCCGGGGGTGAACAGATCGCCGTTGTAGCAAAGCGGCACAGGGCAGGAGGACAGCGCCTGGGCGAAGAGCTCCCTGTGCGGCTGGCCCTTGTAAAACTGCGCCCGCGTGCGCGGGTGAAGGATCAGCTCGCTGATGGGATAGGCGCACAGCAGCGGCAGCAGGCGCTCGAACTCCGCCGGGGAGGTGATGCCGATGCGCGCCTTGACGGATACGGGCAGCGGCGTGTGGGCGTAGAGCTCGCCGAGAAAGCGCTCGAGATGCGGCACATCCGCCAGCATCCCCGCGCCCTTGCCCTTCGCCGTGACCGTGCCGGATGGGCAGCCGAAATTCAGGTTGACCTCGGCATAGCCCATGTCCGCGAGCGTGCGCACAGCCCAGAGGGCGAGCTGCGCGTCCTTGACGAGCACCTGCGGAACGGCGGGCACGCCCGCGTTCTGCTCCGGGGCGACGGCGGCGAGCTCGCGGGCGGTGAGGCGCAGGTTCTGCGTCGGGCTGATGAAGGGGATGAAATACTTGCTCACGCCGGAAAAGCGCGCGTGATGGACGCGGCGGAAGGTCGCGTCGGTGATGCCCTCCATCGGGGCGAAGTAGACGGGCGTCGTCATGGGCGGCTCCTTTCGGGCAAAAATCGCAAAAGGGAATTGACAGGCGTGGGGTGCGCGCATACAATAGGGACTTAATTGCACGCCCCCCAAAAAAGGGGCGTTACACAGGGAGGATGACTGCGATGGACAGGCGCTCTGCGCGCGGCGCGGCGCTCACGATACTGGGCGGGCTGCTCTGGGGCTTTTCCGGCACATGCGGCCAGTTTCTGCTGCAAAGAAAGGGCATTACGAGCGAGTTCCTCGTGCCCGTGCGCCTGATAAGCGCAGGGGCGATTCTGCTGGCAATCTGCCTGCTGCGGGAGCGGGGCCGCGTGTTTGACGTGTTCCGCCGCGACGCGAAGGGCATCGTCGTCTTTGGTGTATTCGGCATGAGCATGTGCCAGTATACCTATTTCTCGGCCATCGCCGCGTCGAACGCGGGTACGGCGACCGTGCTGCAATACACGGGGCCGGTGCTCATCCTCGTCTATCTGTCGCTGCGCGAAAAACGGCTTCCTCGTCCGACGGAGGTGCTCGCCATCGCGCTGGCGCTGACGGGCACCTTCCTGCTGGCGACGCACGGGCGGCCGGGCAGCATGGCGCTCTCCCCGCGTGCGCTTTGCTGGGGGCTGCTCTCCGCGGTGGCGCTGGCCGTGTATACCGTGCAGCCAGGCAGGCTGCTCAACGCCTATGGCTCTGCGGCGGTGACGGCGTGGGGGATGCTCATCGGCGGCGCGATGCTCTGCGTGCTGTTCCGGCCCTTCTCCATGCAGGTGAGTCTGGACGGCGAGGCTCTGCTGGCGATGGCAGCCATCGTGCTGCTGGGCACGGTCGCGGCGTTCTCCGCGTACATGGAGGGCATACGCTGCGTCGGCCCGAAGAAGGGCAGCCTGTATGCGTCCATTGAGCCGGTGTCGGCGGCGGTGTTCTCCAGCCTGTTCATGGGCGTGCAGTTTACGGGGATGGACGTCGCGGGCTTTGCGTGCATCCTCTCGACGATCTTCCTGCTGGCGATGGATAAAAGGGAATAGGGCGCAGCAAAGGGGAGCGGCGAAAACCGCTCCCTTTTGCGTGCATCGAATTTGTCATGCAAGTCTGCTTGCCAAGCATCGGCCTCGGGCGCAGAGCAGGCAGACCTGCAGCATGCCGTCGGCGATGGGGTCGGCATCATGCCGGCTTATTCTGTGATGATCTTGTACACCACGCCGCGCTCCTTGACCAGCGGCGCATGGTGCGCGAAGAACACCCGCCCGTCCGCCGGGGAGACGGCGCGTGCGATGACCTCGCCCTCCAGCGGATGCAGAATGTCCAGCAACGTCTGCCCGGCGCGCACGCGGTCGCCGGGATGGAAGAAGCGGCGGCACACGCCCGCGCTGGGCGCGTGAACGCTGAGCAGCTCCGATTCGGTGACGATGCGCGAGGGCTCGCCCGGGCCATAGCCGTTTTCCCTGATGATGCCCTGCGCGGCGAGGAAGCGCAGCACGGCCTCCACGCTCTCGCGCATGGAGTGCTCGTCGATCTCGTCCGTGGCGGTGGAGTAGACGGAGAACGCCTGCGTCTCAAACACCTGCCAGTTGAAGTTGAGCGTCGTGGAGTCGTAGGGGCGGGGCGTGCGCAGCAGCACATAGGGCAGACCGAAGGCGCGGCCCAGCTCCGGGCTCTGGTAGCCCAGATCCATCATCTTGACGTGGGGCAGGAAGTCGCCGGGCATGTAGAAGGAGGCGAACTGGATGCCGAAGCGGTAGCCGCGAATCCGCTCGAATAGCTTGGCGGCGATGCGCTGCGTCGTCTCGCCCTGGTCATAGCCGGGGAACATGCGGTTGATGTCCGTGTTGTCCAGCGCCCAGAAGCGCTTGCCGATGTTCATGGAGAAGTGGTTGACCGACGGCACGACGAGAATCTCATGGCCGGGGACGAGCATATCCCGCTCCTCGAGCCTGCGCAGCGACGCGACGAGCTGCGCGGCGACGGTCATCTGCTGCACCTCGTTGCCGCGCATCGCGCCGACGATGCACACGCTGCGCTCGCCCGAGCCGAAGCGGTAGCCCATCACGCGCAGGTCGTCGCGGTAGAGCGAGCCGAGGGTAAAGAGCGTTTCGCGGATCA
>JALFHA010000088.1 GCA_022776785.1 Clostridiales bacterium
CATCCTCAGCGGCGGCATCCTCAACAGCGCCGTCCTCAGCGGTGCCATCCTCCACGGCAGCATCCTCAACAGTGCCGTCCTCAACGGTACCATCCTCAACAGCGGTGCCCTCCACCTGCGAGCAGCCGCTCTCGACGAGCTGCTTCTCCACGCGCCCGCAGTCCGGGCATTTCACGTCGCAGTACACCGACCATTCGTGAATGACCGTTCCATCCCCATTGTCGGTATAGGTATGGTCGTCCTCATAGCACTCGCCGACAACGCTGCCGCCATGCCCGCACACCGCCTTGCAGACGCATCGGTATTCGTCCGTGCCCTCAACCCTGGCATACCTGTGCGGCGCGACAAACTGCCTGTAGCCCTCCGACTGCGCCTCGACGACCACCCTGGTCTGGCAGCTCTCACAGAGCTCAATCGTCCTGTACTTCGCCTGATAGCTGTGCTTTTTCTCGCCCTCAACGGGCGCATATTCCCTCTCCGTGCCCGGGATCGGCTCGAACTTCTCCGTCTTTGGATGTCCGCACGCCGTCTCAGGCTCCTTCGGCGCTTCCGGCTCCTTCGGGGCTTCCGGCTCAGTCGGCGCTTCCGGCTCAGTCGGCGCTTCCGGCTCCTTCGGCGCTTCCGGCTCAGTCGGGGCTTCTGGCTCCTTCGGCGCTTCCGGCTCCTTCGCGGCCTCCGGCTCCGCCGGGGCTTCCGGCTCCTTCGGCGCTTCCGGCTCCTTCGCGGCTTCCGGCTCCGCCGGGGCTTCCGGCTCCTTCGGCGTCTCCGGATTGTCCGCAGTTACAGTTCTTTCTTCAGCGATGCCCGTCTGCTGCTCCGCCTGCACAGACTCCGCCACACCCTGAGGCACACAGGCCATGAGCATGACCGCGCACAGCACGTACGCCAGCACACGCTTGAGACTTCCGTTCTTCATACTATTTCTTCCTTTCCTTCCGTTTCTTCCTTTCTATGACAGATCCATTTCCACAATAACCCTATTTTTATTTTGCGCTGTTTTCTGCGCTTTGTCAATATAATTCCGTCCTGTTTATTGTCATTTTTCTTCAATTCTTGTTTCTTCCCGGCCCCAGCTCGCACACCAGCAGCGCGGCGAAGATGACCGCGAAGCCCGCCAGAATCTTGGGCGTCATCGGCTCGCCCAGCAGCAGGCAGGAGAACAGCGCGCCAAAGACTGACTCCAGTGACAGCAGGATGGCCGAATGCGAGGCGGGCGCCATGCTCTGGCCGATGTTCTGCAGGCTCATGGCGATGGTCGTGGAGAAGACCGCCAGGTACAAAAGCCCGCCCACCGAGCCGGCGTTGAAGTCCATGGGAAGGCCGCGCTCAAAGAGCAGGGCATACAGCAGCGCATACACCGCCGCAAAGCCGAACTGCAAAACGATGAGCGCGTAGACGTTCGTGCGCTGCTGGCAGCGCTCCACGGAGATGATGTGCGCGGCGAAGAGCGCGCCGCACAGGAGCGTCAGCGCGTCGCCGACGTTCAGCCCGCCGACCTCGTCCTCCAGCGAGAGCAGGCCGATGCCCACGAGCATCAGCACCGCGGCGATGTAGTTGTCCCTGTGCAGGCGCTGGCCGAAGAGCACCCGGCACCCGAAGGGCACCAGCAGCACATACACCGTCGTCAGGAAGGCGTTCTTCCCGGCGGTGGTGTATTGCAGGCCGATGGTCTGCACGATGTAGGCGGCGGCGAGCAAAAGGCCCACCAGCGCGCCGCGCGATATGTCCCCGCGCGTCAGGCCGCGCAGGTGGCGGCGGAAGACCACGCCCGTGATCGCCGTGGCGATGGCATAGCGCATGGCGATGATCGCCGCAGGGGGGAAGCTGTCCAGCGTGTTTTTGACGACCGCAAACGCGCTGCCCCAGATCAGCGCCGTGAGAAGCAGCAGGCCGTCGGCGAGCAATTCCTTCTTTGTCATGTTCATCCATTCCGTTTCTGTATTCTGTGTGATTGCGGCGTGCGCAATTGTCCCCTATTGTAGCACAGACCTCGCGCAAAGAAAACCTTTACACCCCTCTCTTTTTGGTGTATGATGGATAAAAGCGCTCGTTTGCGCAGCGCAGCACCCGTCCCGCGCGGCCCGCAGCGGGAAACCGCCGGGCAGCCTGCCGGAACGCTCACCCCGACAGATATCTGAGGAAGAAAAGGAGATACGCTTTATGGATACGCAGATTCCGAATCTCGTGCTCCCGGGCGACGAGGTCGCCGCGCAGGAAGCACCCGCCGCGCAGGAAGCGCCCGCCGCGCAGGAGG
>JALFHA010000138.1 GCA_022776785.1 Clostridiales bacterium
CCCTTCGCGTGGATGTTCCTGACGGCGTTCAAGACGCTCTCCGAATCCACGGCGATCAATCCGTTCGTCATCTTCCCGAGCTCGTGGAAGCTCGACAACTTCGTCACCGTCTGGAAGAGCTACAACTTCCTCTACCTGTACAAGAACACGCTGCTGATGATCTTCTTCCGCGTGGTCTGCGCTGTGCTCACGGCGACGATGGCGGGCTATGCCTTTGGCCGCCTGAACTTCCCGGGCAAGAACTTCCTGTTCTCACTGGTGCTCATCCAGATGATGGTGCCCTCGCAGATCTTCATCATCCCGCAGTACATCATGGTCTCGAAGATGAAGATGCTCAACACGGTTTTCGCGCTGGTCTTCCCCGGCATGGTGACGGCCTTCGGTACGCTGCTGCTCAAGCAGGCGTACCAGAGCCTGCCCAAAGACATGGAGGAGGCGGCCAACATCGACGGCTGCAGCATCTTCCAGCGCTTCCTGCTGATCATGGCGCCGCTCACGCGCAGCGCGATGGTTTCCCTTTCCATCTTCACGGCGGTCTTCGCCTTCAAGGATCTGATGTGGCCGATGATCGTCTGCTCCAATGCCACAAGCACGACGCTCTCCGCGGGCCTGGCGAAGATGCAGGGACAGTACGCCTCCAACTTCCCCGAGCTCATGGCAGCGGCGCTGATGGCCTGCCTGCCGATGATTATCATCTATCTCATCTTCCAGAAGCAGTTTATCGAGGGCATTGCCACCTCCGGCGGCAAGCTGTAAGCTGCTTCACCCAACTGGCCACCTCTTTTTGGGACGGGCTGACGGCGCTCAGCCGAAGGCCCGTCCCTTTTTGAATTCGCCATCAACCCTCGTGCTATTTGCACACGATCAAGGGAGGAATACGATATGAGCATCATCTTTGACAAGCGGGATAAAACCCTGACGCTTCACACCGCCAACACCACCTACCAGATGCAGATCGGCGGCATCGGCCACCTCAAGCACCTTTACTACGGGCGCCGCGTGGAGAATGCTTGCATGGACGGCCTGTATCCGCCGGTGAACCACGGCTTCTCCCCGGATTATTACGACTTCCGGCTGGAGCGCGGCACCTCGCCGGACCTGCTGCCGCAGGAATACACCGGCTGCAATACGGGCGACTTCCGCATTTCCACCATCGAGGTCAAGGCCGAGGGCAGCGCCTATGGCGCGGATTTCCTCTACGAGAGCCACACCATCCGCGAGGGCAAGTATGCCGTGGAGGGGATGCCCTCCGCGTTCGCGCGCGGGGACGAGGCGCAGACGCTGAGCGTCATCCTCCGCGACCCGGTGACGGGGCTGAAGCTGGAGCTGCTCTACGGTGTGTATGAGCAGCAGGACATCATCACCCGCGCGGCACGCCTGACCAACGAGGGCGCCGAGTGCCTGACGCTGAGCCGCGTCATGACGCTGTGCCTGGACATGCCTGCGGGCCGCTGGGATCTGCTGCACTTCCATGGCCGCCACGAGATGGAGCGCCAGATGGAGCGCGTGCCGCTGACAAGCGGTATCCGCACGGTTTCGACCCGGCGCGGCGCGTCGAGCCACTTCCACAATCCGTTCGTCATCCTCGCCGCGCCGGAGACGGCGGAGACAAACGGCGAGTGCTTCGGCGTGATGCAGGTGTATTCCGGCAGCCACCGCACCGATATCGAGGTGGATTTCCGGGGCATGACCCGCCTGACCGCCGGCATCAACGACGAGCTCTTTGCCTGGCAGCTTGCGCCGGGCGAGACCTTCCACACGCTGGAGGCGATCCTCACCTTCACCCACGAGGGGATCGGCGCGCTCTCACGCTGCTATCACCGCTTCATTCTCGGGAACGTGATCCGCAGCAAATACGCCTCCATGCCGCGCCCCGTGCTCATCAACAACTGGGAGGCGACCTACTTCGACTTCAACAGCGAGAAGATCGTGGGCATTGCCAAACAGGCCGCGGCGTTGGGCATGGACATGATGGTACTCGACGACGGCTGGTTCGGCGGCCGCGTCAAGGACGACAACGCCGGTCTGGGTGACTGGGTGGTCAACGAGCAAAAGCTCGGTGGCACGCTGAGCGAGCTGATCGATCGCATTCACGCGCTGGGCCTGCGCTTCGGCCTGTGGATTGAGCCGGAGATGGTGAACGAGGATTCCGACCTCTACCGCGCGCACCCGGACTGGGCCTACACGCTGCCGGGACGCAAGCCTGCGATGGGGCGCAACCAGCTGGTGCTCGATCTCTCCCGTGCGGAGGTGGTCGATTACCTGGCCGAGAGCCTGACGCGCCTGCTGGCGGATCACCCCATCGACTACATCAAGTGGGACATGAACCGCAACATCAGCGACGTGTACAGCCACGGCTGCGCGCCTGAGCGGCAGGGCGAAATCCTGCACCGCTACATGCTCGGCCTGTACACGCTGCTCGAGCGCATCACCACGGCCTTCCCGGATGTGCTCTTCGAGGGCTGTGCGGGCGGCGGCGGGCGCTTTGACGCGGGCATGATGGCCTACTTCCCGCAGATCTGGTGCTCGGACGATACGGACGCCGTTGAGCGCCTGACCATCCAGCACGGCACATCCTTCGGCTATCCGATCTCCACCGTCGGCGCGCACGTCTCCGCCTGCCCGAACCATCAGACCGGGCGCACCGTGCCGCTGTGGACGCGCGCCATCGTCGCCATGAACGGCACGTTCGGCTACGAGCTGGACCCGAGCAAGCTAACCGATGCGGAGAGGAACGAGATCCGCGAGCAGATTGCCTGCTTCAAGCGCCACAGGGCGCTGATTGCGGGCGGCGACTATTACCGCCTGAATGACCCGCAGCACTGTGACTTCGGCGCATGGCAGTATGCCTCCCGTGATGGCAGTGAGGCGCTGCTGGGCTTCGTGCAGCCGCGCGTGCGCAGCAATGCCGCGCCCATCTGCCAGCGCCTGCGCGGGCTTGACGAGCAGGCGATGTACCGCGTGGACGACTTCCGCGTTTCCTGCCAGAAGGATACCGTGTGGAACAGAAGGGTCAACGACATGACGGGCATGACGTTCACCGGCGCACAGCTGATGTATGCAGGCCTTGCATTGCCCCGGCTGCTGGGCGACTGCCCGGCGCTGCTGATTCACTTCGTCCGCGTGTGACAGAGGAGAGAAGAGCATGGACAGAATTGCCGCATGGGCAAGGGCTGAGCGCGCCAAGCTGCGGGGCATGAGCCTGCGCGGCAAGCTCTCCTACATCGTCACCTACTACTGGATGCAGCTTGCTCTGATTGTCTTTCTGCTGGCGTTCGCGCTTTACCTGCACAGCCAGATGAGCGTGCAGCTGGCCGAGAATCACTTTGCCGCCTGCTTTGCCAACACCATCGCCGAGCTGGGGCCGGATTCCGATTTCGGGCGTGGCTTTGCCCGGTACGCGGGCTACGATCTGAAGCAGAAGAATCTGGTGCTGATGGACGAATGCTGGTGCCATCCGGGCGAGGCGTCCGCGTTTAACAACACCTACTACAACCTGCTGGTGACGTACCTGGACAGCGGCACGCTCGACGTGCTGGTGATGCCGGAGGCAGATCTCGCCGCCGTGGGACAGAGCGGCAGGCTGATGGATCTGCGCGATGAAAGAACGGCGGCGCTCTTTGATGCCTGGCAGGACAGGCTGATCTGGGTCGTGCCGAACGCGCAGAGCGATTACGGCGATGCGCCCGTACCCGTGGGCATCGACCTTTCCGGCACGCCGCTGGTGGGCGAAAACGCGCCCTATGGCGAGAGCGCCGTGCTGGGCGTCAGCGCGCTTGCGCCGCGCCCGGAGCAGGCGGAGGTATTTCTGAAGTATCTGTTTGAGGAGGACGGCGCATGTTTGATCAGTTTCTGAGCAACGAGAGCCGCTTTGGGCGGCTGATGACAAGGCTGGGCATCCTGATTGCGGCAAATCTGCTGTTCCTGATCTCCTGCATTCCCGTCGTCACGGCGGGCGCGGGGCTGTGCGCACTGCACCACACGATGCTCAAGACCCTGCGCGGAGACGGGGAAATCAATCCCTTCATGCAGTTCTGGCTGGGCTTCAAGCGCAATTTCAAGCAGGCAACGGCAGCGTTTCTGCTGTTGCTCGCGCTCACAATGCTGCTCGCGCTGGAAATCTTCTGGTGCTCGCAGTTCACGGGGCCGGTGGCAGCCTTCCGCTATGGGCTGTATGCCATTGCCATAGCCACGCTGGTGATTTCGCTGTACCTGTTCCCGACGATGGCCGCCTTTAGAGCGCCGCTGCCGCGCCTGCTGGCCAACAGCTTTGCCTTCGCCATGAAAAGCCCGCTGACCGCGCTGTGCGTGGTCGCAACGAGCGTCGTACCCGTCGTGCTCACGCTGGCGGGCGGCCGCTATCAGCCGCTGTTCGCGTTCATCTGGTGCATGATCGGCGCGTCCGGTCTGGCGATGCTCCACGCCTCCATGCTGCTTCGGCTCTTCTTGCCCTATCTGCCGCGCGTGGATGTGTGCGGGGACATCATCCCCGAGGGCATCCCGCGCGTATGAGTCTTTCATTTATATCCCCTCGCATATAGCCTTCTATGCGGTTTCTGTTCGTCAGACCAGAGGTTTGCCCATGGTTAGTCTTCTCCCACATCCGGCTTCCTTCAGATTCCACCTCACGATGGACACCCTCGCCTTCGGCTATCTCCTTCCCGCTGCCGGGCGGATTCGGGTCTTCCACTCTTGAGAAACGTGTGTTGCCGGGCGCACCTAAAGAAAAACAGAGGCGAGCCAGACTCCATCTTTCAAAAATCGAAAGATGCGTCTGGCTCGCCATCCGTTTGAGGAGGAATCGGTCAGAGAGGTATTGAGGAGGCACCCGGAGGCCTGAATCGCGCTGGACTCCGGGTGCCGGAGAAAAGGGCTTACCTAGACTTGGCAGCCTTCTTCTTCGCGTTGATGCTGCTGAAGATGGATACCAACAGGAACAGCGCGGCCGCAGCGCCGGTGCCAACCTGACCATACCTGATCCAGCTCTCCCAGGGGGCCTTGACTTCTACCTCATGGGTGTTGAGGGAGGCGCCATTCATGGCATTGGAGTTGGCTACGGTGTACAGGATGCGCTTGGTCGCCTCGCGCATGGCGGAAACGACTTGAGGATCGTTCTCATAGTTGGCGAGCTTGGCGACCCACTTGCCGTCGTCGTTGCAGTCCCATGCATCGCCGCCAGCGAGCACGCCCTGCACAACATCCATGAAATTGTTGTTATTGGAGAAGTCTGTGATGGCGAAGCCAGCCATAGCCCATTCGCCGCGCAGAATGTTGGTCAGCAGGTTGTAGTCGCCGCCTGCCCACACGGGGCCTATGCGGTTGAAGGAGGTCATCACGCAGTAGGCGTTGGCATCCTCGATCGGATACTCAAAGGCCTGCAGATAGATCTCGCGGGCAGCCTGCTCGTTGGTCCACACGCAGATGCCATCGCGGCCGGTTTCCTGGTCGTTCATGGCGAAATGCTTCAGATACACATACACGCCCTTGCTCTGAATGCCGGCAGTTTCGGCTGCACAGGTTTTGCCGGATACGAACGGATCTTCAGAGTAGTACTCAAAGTTACGGCCGGAATAGGGCGTGCGGTGAATGTTCGCGCCGGGGCCGTAAATGCCGGAGTAGGCCTTGCGGTTGGCCATCAGGCAGTCATTTCCGATGGAGGCGCCCATGGCAAACACGATGTCATCGTCAAAGCAGGAGGCCAGCATATTCTCGGAGGTGTAGCTTGTCGAGGCGGCACCGCCGGTCAGCTTGGCTGTGATGCCCTGCGGGCCGTTTTCATCCTTGGTAGAGGGCTTTCCGACGCTCTTGACAGGCGCGGTGCAGTGATAGGCGTTGCCAATCAGCTCGCGCATTTCCTTGATAGTGACCTGATTAAGCAGATCATCCCAGGTGTAGCTCGTGCCGTTCACCACGATGGAGCCATCGTAGGGCACGCCGATGAAGTGGGCCAGTGTCAGGCTGCCTTCCTTCCCGGTCACGGGCATGGTGCCCTTGCCCTCGCTGTCGCCAATGGTTTTCAGCATTTCCACGATTTGATCGTTAGCAGCCAGCTGCACGGCAGCTCTGTAGGTGTTGCCGCTAAGATCAGCCTTGGGCATGGTGCCCTGCCAGTCGCTGCGGCTGACATAGATCACATAGGTTTTCGCAGCAATCAACGCCGGAGGGAAAAAACCGCTTCCAGCCGCACGCGCAATATACTCAATACGTTTCAGAAGATCATCGGACTCCTTGAAGCGCAGCACCTCAATATGCCTGCCAACCGTAAGGGGCTCATTTTGATGATCCTGCATCTCAAAACCAATAAAGATGGCGTTGGCCAACTGCCCCTCAGAGAAGACTTCGTGCTTCATGCCGTTATAATAAAAACTGCTGTTGGGTAAGTGAGAAATACTGGACATGGAGTCTACTGCGCTGTGCACCCGAAACTCGTACCTCATGTGAAGGGGAGTAATCACTAAATCGCCCGGGCAAGCCGAAGCAAGTAGTTCGTGCGTGCCGACATCCAGATAATCAGCCCCTACGCTTAAGAGGGCCATAACTGCGGTATTGCTGCGCCCACCTTCCTGAACAATCCAGTTGCTGCCCTCACGCCAATAATGCATGTGCGCAATGATGTGCCGCAGCATATACTCATGGTTGCGCAGGTCAGCCAATTCAATGTTTTTCATATGATGTACTCCTGAAGGCGGGAAGCGTTTTATCCATTAAGTATACTGGCGGTTGGGCGAAAAGTCCATTCATAAAGCGACATCTATTTGGACTTTTCGCTTAATTCTGCAGAATTACAGCGCTTTGTTGATCATGAGAGGAGAATGATATTTTCTATTCAGAAATGGAATTGATTCTCCCGAAGCACTCTCCCCACTTCTTTACAATCTCTTCATGATACGCTTCCAGCACGCGCATGATGTTGCGCAGTGCAGGTTCGGGAATCCTTGATCTGTTACACGAATACAAACCAGCACGTTGCGGTCTGCAAGCATTTCGGAGTGAGAAATCTGCGTGCCATCGTCAAGCGTGATAAAGGGATACTCCATGACCATTCCTCCTGCCAAGTGGAGGAATCTGTCAAAAGTCGCCGGGAAGAAAAAGAAGCGGGATCGTCGTGACTGACAACCCCGCTTGATCTGGTGGAGCATACCGGATTCGAACCGGTGACCTCTACAATGCGAATGTAGCGCGCTACCAACTGTGCTAATGCCCCAAATATTCCCGGCGAATTTTGTGCAGATTCACCATTAACTGCCTTGGGTGT
>JALFHA010000141.1 GCA_022776785.1 Clostridiales bacterium
CAACCTCATCGCCGCGATGCTCGACAACAGCATCCAGCAGGGCAATCCGCTGGGCATCGACCCGCGCCGCGTGACGTGGAAGCGCTGCATGGACATGAACGACCGCCAGCTGCGCAGCATCATCGGCGGCCTGGGCGGCAAGGCCAACGGCACGCCGCGCGAGGATGGCTTTGACATCACCACCGCCAGCGAGATCATGGCGACGCTGTGCCTGTCCGACTCCATCGCCGACCTCAAGGCGCGCGTATCGCGCATCGTCGTCGCCCGCACCTACGACGACAAGCCCGTGACCGCTGGGGACATCCACGCGCAGGGCGCTGTGGCGGCGCTGCTGCGCGACGCGCTGCGCCCCAACCTCGTGCAGACGCTCATCGGCACCCCGGCGTTCGTGCACGGCGGCCCGTTCGCCAACATCGCGCACGGCTGCAACACCGTCATCGCCACCAAGACCGCGCTGCGTCTGGCCGACGTCGTGGTGACGGAGGCGGGCTTCGGCGCCGACCTGGGCGCGGAGAAGTTCATCGACATCAAGTGCCGCATGGCGGGGCTCCAGCCCGGCGCGATCGTGCTGGTGGCGACCGTGCGCGCGCTCAAGAGCCACGGCGGCGTGGCCAAGGCCGAGCTGGGCACGGAGAATCTCGAGGCGCTCGAGCGCGGCCTTTCCAACCTGCGCCGCCATCTGCGCAACATCACCGAGGTCTGGGGCGTGCGCCCGGTCGTCGCGCTTAACCGCTTCACCAGCGATACCGACGCGGAGATCGAGCTGGTGAGCCGTGCTGCCGCCGAGGCGGGCGCGAAGGTCGCGCTGTGCGAGGTCTGGGCCAAGGGCGGCGAGGGCGGCCGCGAGCTGGCGCGCATGGTGCTCGACGCGCTCGACCACGCCGAGCCGGAGAAGTTCTCCTTCACCTATCCGGACGAGCTGCCGCTGGCGGACAAGATTCGCGCGGTCGCCACGCGCATCTACGGCGCGAAGGACGTCTCCTTCGCCCCCGCTGCGCTCAAGACCCTGAAGCAGCTCACCGACGAGGGCTGCGGGAATATGCCCGTGTGCATCGCCAAGACGCAGTATTCCTTCTCCGACGATCCCAAGAAGCTGGGCGCGCCGGAGGGCTTCACCCTCACCATCCGTCAGGCGCGCGTGAGCGCGGGCGCGGGCTTCGTCGTGGCGCTGGCAGGCGACATCATGACGATGCCCGGCCTGCCGAAGGTGCCCGCCGCCAACAACATCGACGTGACGGACGACGGCGTGATTACGGGGCTGTTCTGATTTGAGAAGGCTTCTTTGGGGCTGTTTCTGGCTTTGCCATCAACTTGTAGTCTACATCCTGCAGGCAATGGTATTTGCCGTGTTTCTCTGCCCGCTGCTGTTTGTAGGGACAGAGAGAAGGATGAAGGAGGAAAAAACACAACGCAGGGCCCGACGGAAGGCGGGCCCTGCGTTGCTGCAAGGCGATTCGTATCCAGCAAATAGCAAAGACGCTTGTGAAAAATCTGAGAATATGGTATGATACCTCTGTAGTCAAGAGGACTCGTGCGGTTTGCCCCGCTTTCGATACGAAAGAAGGGGGTGATGCTATGAGTGTAAGCGATGCTGTCAGCATGATTGGCTGTGTCATATCGCTCATCTCGTTGCTCATCTCGGTCTACCTTTTGGGCCGCAGATAGGCATAGCAAAAGCCGCCGAGTAGCTCACACCTACTATGTGGCGGCTTGTGCTTTGCCAGGTAGTCTCCATTTTGCGGGATGACCGCGCGAAGTGCGCTCACCTCTTGACTACATTCTACACCATTTTGGGCTCCGCGTCAATGCGCGGAGCTTATTGTTTACGGAAGGTTCAGCTCATCGCCTGCAGCGGCTTGCGCAGGCGCAGCGCGAGGAAGGCGGCGAGCAGAATCTTCACCGCGTCGCCCGGCAGGAAGGGCAGCACGCAGTAGCTCAGGCTGGTGGCGAGGTTCAGGCCGGAGATCGCCATGAACCATGCCGTGCCGAACACATAGCACACGATGACGCCGACTGCCATCGACAGGCAGAGCTTGGGGAAGGTGAAGCCGAGGCGGCGGGAGAGCAGGCCCACGATGGCCGCACACAGGATATAGCCGATGATGTAGCCGCCCGTCTTGCCAAAAAGCACGGCCGGGCCGCTGCCGAAGCCCGCGAACACCGGCACGCCCACCGCGCCGAGCAGCGCATAGACGGCCATAGACAGCGCACCCCACTTCGCGCCGAGCAGCGCGCCGCACAGGTGCACGGCAAAGAGGGCGAGGTTGATGGGGATCATCGGCAGGGGAATCTGAATCTGTGAGCAGACCGCCGTCAGCGCGGCAAAGAGCGCGGCGAGCACGAGCTGGCGGGTGAGGGTATTGCGCATGGAAGGAGCCTCCTTTGTAAACTTAGAAGGGAAGATTGGTTGACGGACAGAATCATACCACGCACGGATACGATTGTCAACCGGAAATTGCGCAGAGGTTTACGCTTTCGGGATTGTGTTTTTTCCCCGTATCTGTTACAATAAACTGCAATCGTTTATCCGGGGTCGGCAAAGCCGGCGTCGGCGTTTGATTTTTTGAGGAGCCGGGACGCGCCTGCGGGCCGCCGCCGGGATGAGGAGAGACAACCTGCTATGGATATGAAGAAAAGAATCGCCGAGCGCATCGCGCAGGCGGAGGCGTGCTGCTTCGCCGGCTGCGGCGTGACCTGCGATGAGCTGGCGGCCATGCTGGAGATTCCGCCGGAGAAGAAGCTGGGCGACTTTGCGCTGCCGTGCTTCCGCCTGTCCAAAACGCTGCGCAAGGCCCCGCAGATGATCGCCTCCGTGCTGGCGGAGAAGCTCAGCTGCGAGGAGATCGACCATGTGGAGGTCGTGGGCGGCTACCTGAACGTGTTCCTGAGCCGCGAGTGCCTGGCGCGCAGCATCGTCGAGGCGGTGCTCGCCAACCCCGGCCGCTGGGGCGCCAGCGACGTGGGCGCGGGCAAGACCGTGTGCCTTGACTATTCCTCCATCAACATCGCCAAGCGCTTCCACATCGGCCACCTCTCCACGACGATGCTGGGCCACAGCCTCAAGCGCATCTACGACTTCAACGGCTACAGGACCGTGGGCATCAACCATCTGGGCGACTGGGGCACCCAGTTCGGCAAGATGATCTGTGCCTACAAGAAGTGGGGCAGCCGCGAGGAGGTCGAGCGCGGCGGCGTGCAGGCGATGGTCGATCTCTATGTCCGCTTCCATCAGGAGGCCGAGCAGAACCCGGCGCTCGAGGATGAGGGCCGTGCGTGGTTCAAGCGCATCGAGGACGGCGATCCCGAGGCGATGGAGATCTTCACCTGGTTCAAGGAGGTCACGCTCAAGGACACGCAGCGCGTGTATGACCTGCTGGGCGTGACGTTCGACTCCTACGCGGGCGAGAGCTTCTATAATGATAAGATGCAGCCCGTCGTGGATGCGCTGCGCGAAAAGGGCCTGCTCACCAAATCGCAGGGCGCGGAGGTCGTCATGCTCGACGACTACGGGATGCCGCCCGCTATCGTGCTGCGCAGCGACGGCGCGACGCTCTACATCACCCGCGACCTCGCCGCGGCGTTCTACCGCCACGAGACGTATCACTTCGACAAGTGCCTCTACGTCGTCGCCTATCAGCAAAACCTGCACTTCAAGCAGCTCTTCAAAATCCTCGAGCTGATGGGCTGCGACTGGTACAAGGGCATGGAGCACGTCTCCTTCGGCATGGTCTCCTACGAGGGACGCGCGCTCTCCACGCGTGAGGGCTATGTCGTCTACCTCGAGGATTTGCTCAACAAGGCGATTGAAAAGGCCCGCGAGATCATCGAGACCAAGAGCCCCAACCTCCCCAACAAGGACGAGGTCGCCCGGCAGGTCGGTGTGGGCGCGGTCGTGTACTTCGATCTGCACAACGACCGCACCAAGGATATCGACTTCCGCTGGGAGCGCGCCCTCAACTTCGACGGCGAAACCGGCCCCTATGTGCAGTACACCCACGCGCGCTGCTGCTCCGTGCTGCGCAAGGCGGCTCAGGCGGGTGTGGACGGCGCCGCGCCTGACTACGCCGCGCTCTCCGACGACGAGGCCAGCGACGTGCTGATGCTGCTCTCCCGCTTCCCGGAGACGGTGCGCAAGGCGATGGACCAGAGCGAGCCCTCGCTCATCACGCGCCACACGACGCAGCTGGCGCAGGCCTACAATAAATACTACTTCGAGCATCGCATCATGGATGAAAGCGACCCGGCGGGTACGGCGGCCAGATTGGCGCTGACGCGCGCCGCGCGCGACGTCATCAAGACCGGGCTTTACCTCATCGGCGTGGAGGCCCCGGAGCGGATGTAAGCAAAGGCTGCATGGAGATGCGCGAAGCGATGAAGGGGTCAAGGGGTTCGGAATCGGCGCCGCCGGTGGGACTGGAGTCCACCGCCGCCTGCGGCGGATGAAGGTGGACGGAGCGTCGGAAACCACAAGGAGCATCCTTTGGATGCGACTATGTGCGTTCCCCGGCGGATGAAGCCGATGGAGAACGGGCGAATAGCCCCGGACTGAAGTCCCTTGGCGGGTTTGGGACCGAAGCCTGCCGCCGCCTGTGGAGGATGAAGGCAGGCAGAGCGTCTGGAAACGGAAAGGAGCGTTTGCGCGACTATTCCGTTTCTAGGGTCGGCAGCCCAACGTATCCCTTCTTGCGGAGAAATCCTGTATAAGCAGTCAGGGAGCGAAGCGTTACCTGACGGGGGCTTTGCACAATAAGGGTTTTGATGCAAAACATCATGAAAAGCCCTCACGCGAAGGATGAAGGGAAGGAAGCCGGCATGATGGATATTCATGAATTGCGGGAACTGATGATGGACCTTGAGTGCATGACGGCGCTGCGCCATGTGCTGAAGAATCCGGCGATTGACGCGCTGTGCAGCCTGCTGTGCCTGTGTGCGCAGGATCAGGCCGATCCGGACGAACTGACCGCCCGCTACTGCGACGTGTACGACGCGTGGCTGACGGCGCAGAGCAGGGGACGCGGCGGCTTTGCGCGCGAGGCGCTGGAGTCCACGCTCTTTGAGGACAGCCCGGCGGCGACGATCTGCGCGCGGATGGACGCGGGCGAGCTGCCCTACAGCCTCGTCAGCGCGCTGGCGCACGATCTGGAGGCGCTCGGGCGGCTGACGGCCGTCGATCCGGCGATGCTCGTGCTGCTGTGCGAGCGCGCGGGAATGCCCGGCAAGACGGCGGCGCGCCTGCCGATGTGGGAGCCCGCCCGCGATGCGGTGGTGTTTGATCCGCGCATCAGCCGGGATATGCTCTCGCGCGCAGGCGCGCGGCAGGTGGCGGCGTTCTTCCGCAAGCACGGCACGGGGCTGTTCGCCCGGTATCCGGGCTGCACCTGGGTGGGCGAAAGCCCGCGCTACCCGCTCGGGCTGCGCGGCGTGGCCGAGCCCGACCCCATCCGGCTGGAGGATATGGTGCTCTATGAGCGCGAGCGCGGCGTGCTGGTGGACAACACGCGCCGCCTGCTCTCGGGCCGTCAGGCGGGCAACATCCTGCTCTACGGCGACAAGGGCACCGGCAAGAGCGCAACCGTCAAGGCGCTGCTCACCCGCTTCTGGCTGGACGGGCTGCGCATCGTTGAGGTGCCGCTGGCGCACCTGACCAACCTGCCGACGATCTTCGCCATCCTGCGCGAGCAGCCGGGCAAGTTCATCGTCTTTGTGGATGACCTCGCTTTCGGCGACTCCTGCCCGGAGTACACGGCGCTCAAGACCGTGCTCGAGGGCGGGCTCGAGGCGCGGCCCGCCAACGTCGTCGTCTACGCGACGAGCAACCGGCGCAACATCGTGCGCCAGCGCTTCTCCGAGCGGCAGGACGACGTGAATGAGCGCGACACGATGGAGGAGAAATTCTCCCTTGCGGATCGCTTCGATGTGCGGCTCACGTTCCAGTCCCCCTCGCAGGAGGAGTATTTTACCATCGTGCGCGCACTGCTTGACGCGCGCGGCGTCGAATACGACTGGGATGCGCTGCTGCCGCGCGCCCGTGCGTGGACGGTCAGCCACAACGGCTGCTCGCCGCGCATCGCCCGGCAGTTCGTCGATTCCATCGAGGGGGAGACGGGGAGCGCGCAGGCACAGCAGGAGGAGCGGACAGAGGAATCCGTCTAGGAATAATCGGAATAAATCGGCATGATGCCGATTGCGTCACCGACCAAGTGATGTAAGTCCCGCTGCTTTGCGACCGAGTCCGAAGCTTTGCGGAAGGACTTATATAGTAAAAAAGGGGCGCATCCCTGCGCGTGTGCGGGGATGCGCCTGCTTTTGGGAAGCCTGTTATTCCGTCGGCCTGCGGCGGCGCAGGGCCTCGTTGAGCTGCTCGGTTTCGATTTCCTGCTTGAACTGCTCGCCGATGAGCATGGCGAACAGGCCGACGAACATCGCCGCGCCCAGCAGCAGGCCCGGCAGCCAGCCCGGCACGGCGAGCCAGCCGCCCCACAGGCTGGCGGCGAAGATCGCCAGCGCGGATGCGCCCGCCCACGCGACGGTGCGCCCGAAGAGCACGCCGCGGGAATAGTCCGTGCCGTCGGGCAGGATGAAGGATTGCAGCGCCGCGATGGCGAAGCTGAGCAGCAGCATCTGAAGCAGAGAGAGCAGCGAGAGGAAGCCCTGCCCGCAGATGAAGGCGATGATGCCGCAGAAGAAGACGAGCGCGGAAAAATACACGCCCATATTGCGCTTGGTGCTCATGCCCCAGACGTAGAAGCGCTTGAATGCTTTCATATAATAGGAACCTCCTGTTCAAATTTCCGTTCAGGCTGAGGGTGTGCCGAGCAGCGCGCGGCGCAGCGCCGCGGCGTAGCGGCGGGAGATGTAGAGCTGCTCGCCATTTTTCAGCGTGGCGAGGATGCGGCCGTCGCCCTTGCTTTGCAGCGCGGCGATAGCGTCCACGCGCACGACGGCGCTCTTGGCGCAGCGCAGCAGCGAAAGCTGCTCCAGCGCGGCGAGGGTGAGCGGCGTTTCAAACACGGCATCCTGCGTATAGAGGAAGGTGTGCCGCTCGACGGCCTCCGCGTAGAGCACGTCGGCAGGGGCCAGCAGGCGGAGCTGATCGCCGTCGCGTGCGGGAATTTTGCGCTGTGCGCCGCCGAGCAGGGCGAGCAGCGCGCGGATGTGCGGCGCGTCGGGATCGCGGCAGCGGAGAATCAGCTCGTCCTCGTCGGCGCGCGTCAGGGTGAGCTTCATGGGAAAGACCTCCTTTTACTATAAGAGTCCTTCTGCAAAGCTTCGGCCTCGATCGTAAAGCAGCGGGACTTACATCACTTGGTCGGTGATGCAGCCGGCATCATGCCGATTTCGGGGCGATGTCAGACCGGGTCTGTGACAACAGTATAGCAAAGCCGCTCCGGCAGGCGCAAGGGGCCTGCACGCAAGCGGCGCAAAACGGCGCACAGGATGCGGAGTTGGAAAGTTGTGGAGGATAAATGGCTGATTATCGCTTAAATTTGAAGGAAAATGGGGGGATGAATTGAATAATTGAGATGTTTTTAAGATAAAGTGGTGTAATTGATGCATGGGGGTGAGGAGAGGCGGGAAAAGCCCTCAAGACGCCGCAAAACGGGTGAAAATGGTGCGCGGGTGTGGTATACTAGGCGCAGAATGTCTCAAGGAGGACGCACATGCGGGGAAAGCGAAAAAAGAGCCGCGTGGCAGGCGCGCTGACGGCGCTGCTGGGCTTTGCGTGCGCGCTGATTCTTGGCGCGCTGTTTTACGGGACGATGGTCTATCAGCTGGCCGGGGAGGAGAACGCCGCGCCTGCGCAGGCGGGAACGGCCCAGACGGGCACAGGCGCACAGACGGACGGCGTTGTCTTTCCGGGGCGGCTGCTGGCGCTGAGCGAGGGCGAGCTGACCGACGAGCGGGCCGGTGAGGAAACCGTGGAGGGCGTGACCTGCACGGTGGTGACGCGCGTGTACGCGCTGGGCGACGGCACGCAGGTATCCGCGGTGAGCGCATCCCCGGCGGCCTATATGGCGAGGCTGGCCGAGCTGGGCTACGCGCCGCAGCTGGTGACGGGCTTCGCGATCGCGGGGCTGGGCGCTGTGTGCGAGGCGCGCGGGCAGGAACTGCTGCTGGCGGCGCGCGACGGGGACTGCGTTTACTTCATCGCCGCCGAGGCCTCGGAGCAGGCGATGGCTGCGCTGGGCGCATCGGCGGCGCTGGAGTGATCTGCGCATCGGGAAGCGCATCAAAAAAGGGAGGACGCGGAAAATGACCGCGAGCCTCCCTTTTTAATACTGTTTTGCGTTAAAAAGATGGGGTGATAGGCGCGAAGCGAAGATGGGGTTTGGGGGTTCGTAATCGGCGCCGCCTGCGGCGGATGAAGCCGATGAAGAACGGGCAATAGCCCCGGACTGAAATCCCCAAGCGGGTTTGGAATCGTAGCCTGCCGCCCGCTGTGCGGGAAACAGGCAGGCGGAGATTGGGAACCACAAGGAGCGCCTACGGCGCGACTATGCGAGTTTCCTGGGTCGGCAGCCCAATGCATCCCGATAAAGAATTTCTGCAAAGTAGTCAGGGAGCGAAGCGAGGCCTGACGGTGAGTTCTTGACGGACCAACGAGAAAATCGGAGGAAATACATTAATCGAAGAACAGTATAACCTATAGGAAATTGCGTCACCACCGGCCTCGAAGGAAGAAGGATGGAGAATACAGAGCGGGTCGGAGGTGGGAGCGGTCACTGGCTGCTCTTTTAGAAAAATATTACGGAACTTTACAGAAACCAAAAGTTTTTTACAAAAAAATGTTCAGAAATGCTTGACAGCACTTTCAAAAAGGAATACAATACTATATTGCATCAGTATGCAAAATAGGCATGGTGTGCCCGGGAGCATACCTTTCCTCATCCTCATTGTACAACGGTTTGGCCCGTTTGGCAATGGGAAGTTTCAAAAGGCCGCCTGTTTTATCGCATACGTCCTTTGCAGTGCTTAACAAGTTAGGGGTGATGGCATTCATGGTTACCGTCCGCGACGAGCGCGAGGAAGCTGAAATCATGAAGTATGTCGGGGTTCACGACGTCCCGATGGGCAAGGGCAGGGTCCGCAAGAGCTTTGCCACCATCGACGAAGTGATCGAGATGCCCGATCTGATCGAGGTTCAGAAGAATTCCTATGAGCGTTTTTTGAAGGAGGATCTTCGCGAGGTTCTCAACGACGTTTCTCCGATTTACGATTTCAACGGCAACTTGAAGCTGGAATTTGTCGATTATTCTCTTGATAAGACGCCGAAGAATACACTGGAGGAATGCCGCGAGCGCGACATGACCTATGCCACCTCGCTCAAGGTGCTGGTCCGCCTGACCAACAATGAGACCGGTGAGGTGAAGGAGTCCGAGGTCTTCATGGGCGATTTCCCGCTGATGACCGAGCACGGCACCTTCATCATCAACGGCGGCGAGCGCGTCATCGTCAGCCAGCTCGTCCGCTCTCCGGGCGTGTATTACCGCGAGAGCATCGACAAGGCCGGCAAGCATCTGTTCGATACGCAGGTCATCCCCAGCCGCGGCGCGTGGCTGGAGTATGAGATCGACTCCAACGACGTCATCTGGGTGCGCGTGGACCGCGCCCGCAAGCTGCCCGTCACCAGCCTGCTGCGCGCGCTGGGCTACGGCACCGACGAGGAGATCTACGACCTGCTCGGCCACGATGAGAAGCTGGACGCCACCCTCGCCCGCGACGGCGGCGACGACGGCACCCGCCGCACCCGCTCCGGGCAGGAGACCAAGTCCGTGGAGAGCGGCCTGATGGAGATCTACCGCCGCCTGCGCCCCGGCGAGGTCGGCACGGTGGATTCCGCGGACAAGCTGCTTCGCTCCACCTTCTTCGATCCCAAGCGCTACGACATGATGCGCGTGGGCCGCTACAAGTACAACAAGAAGCTCGCCATCGCCGCGCGCATCCGCGGCCATGTGGCCGATCAGGATATCGTCGATCCGCAGACGGGCGAGGTGCTCGTCGCCGCGGGCGAGCGCATCCCCGGCGCGAAGGGCGACCCGCTGGCCAAGCGGATTCAGGACGCGGGCGTCAACGACGTCTACCTGCGTCTGGAGGATCGCGTGGTCCGCGTCATCGGCAACAACTTCGTGGACGCGCACGCGTGGCTCGACGACGAGACCATCGAGCTGGCCGGCATCAACGAGATGGTGCACCTGCCCACCCTCAAGGCGCTGCTCGCGCAGGCCGAGACCGAGGGCATGGATGCGCAGGCGCGCACCCGCCTGCTGCACGAGAATCTCTCCGAGCTGATGCCCAAGCACATCCTCATCGACGATATCGTGGCCTCCATCAGCTATCTGCTGAGCCTGCCCTACGGCGTGGGCAAGACCGACGATATCGACCACTTGGGCAACCGCCGCCTGCGCTCCGTGGGCGAGCTGCTCCAGAATCAGATCCGCATCGGCATGGCCCGCCTGGAGCGCGTCGTGCGCGAGCGCATGAGCGTGCAGAACCAGACCGAGGTCAAGCCGCAGGAGCTCATCAACATCCGCCCGGTTTCCGCGGCGATCAAGGAGTTCTTCGGCTCCTCCCAGCTCTCCCAGTTCATGGATCAGCCCAACCCGCTGGCCGAGCTGACCCACAAGCGCCGTCTCTCTGCGCTCGGCCCGGGCGGCCTCAACCGCGACCGCGCCTCCTTCGAGGTGCGCGACGTTCACTACTCCCACTACGCGCGCATCTGCCCCATCGAGACGCCTGAAGGCCCGAACATCGGTCTGATCGGCTCGCTGGCGACCTACGCGCGCATCAACGAATACGGCTTCATCGAGGCGCCCTACCGCGTCGTGGAGCACAAGGACGGAGCGACCCGCGTCACCGACGAAATCGTCTACCTCGCGGCGGACGAGGAGGACGGCTGCTACATCGCGCAGGCGAAGGAGCCCATCAATCCCGACGGCACCTTCGTCAACGACCGCGTGACCGCGCGCGTGCGCGCCGACGTGCAGAGCGTCGAGCCCTCCCGTATCGACTACGTGGACGTCTCCCCGCGTCAGGTCATCTCCGTGGCGACGGCCATGATCCCGTTCCTCGACCACGACGATGCCAATCGCGCCCTGATGGGCTCGAACATGCAGCGTCAGGCCGTGCCGCTGCTGCGCCCGGAGGCCGCCTATGTCGCCACCGGCATCGAGTACAAGGCCGCGCGCGACTCCGGCGTGTGCGTGCTCGCCCGCGAGGACGGCTACGTCAAGAAGGTCTCCGCGGACACCATCGTCATCGAGGACGACCTGCACGAGACCCACACCTACAAGCTCATCAAGTTCGCCCGCTCCAACCAGTCCACCTGCATCAACCAGCGCCCGATCGTTTCCGCGGGCGAGCGCGTGAGCAAGGGCGACGTGATTGCGGACGGCCCCTCCACCGACCACGGCGAGATCAGCCTCGGGCGCAACGTGCTCATCGGCTTCATGACGTGGGAGGGCTACAACTACGAGGACGCGGTTCTGCTCAGCGAGGAGCTGGTCAAAAACGACGTGTTCACCTCGATTCACCTTGAAAAGTACGAGTGCGAGGCGCGCGACACCAAGCTCGGCGCGGAGGAGATCACCCGCGACCTGCCCAACGTCGGCGACGACGCCATCAAGGACCTCGACGCGGACGGCATCATCCGTATCGGCGCAGAGGTTCACCCCGGCGACATCCTCGTGGGCAAGGTCACCCCGAAGGGCGAGACTGAGCTGACCGCCGAGGAGCGCCTGCTGCGCGCCATCTTCGGCGAGAAGGCGCGCGAGGTGCGCGACACCTCCCTGAAGGTGCCGCACGGCGAGGAGGGCATCATCGTCGATGTCAAGGTCTTTGACCGCAAGGATCACGCCGAGCTCTCCCCGGGCGTCAACCGCATGGTGCGCGTCTACATCGCGCAGAAGCGCAAGATCTCCGTCGGCGACAAGATGGCAGGCCGCCACGGCAACAAGGGCGTCGTCTCGCGCATCCTGCGTCAGGAGGACATGCCCTTCCTGCCCGACGGCACGCCGCTGCAGATCGTGCTCAACCCGCTGGGCGTTCCGTCCCGTATGAACCTGGGCCAGGTGCTGGAGATGCACCTCGGCCGCGCGGCGCGCGCGCTCGGCTGGCGCGTGGCCACGCCCGACTTTGACGGCGCGTCCTTCGAGCAGATTCAGAACGCGCTGGAGAAGGGGGGCCTCAATCGCGACGGCAAGACCATCCTCTACGATGGACGCACGGGCGACCAGTTCGACAACCCCGTCACCGTCGGCTATATGTACTACCTCAAGCTGCATCACCTCGTTGACGACAAGATGCACGCCCGCTCCACCGGCCCCTACAGCCTCGTGACCCAGCAGCCGCTGGGCGGCAAGGCGCAGTTCGGCGGCCAGCGCTTCGGCGAGATGGAGGTCTGGGCGCTGGAGGCCTACGGCGCCGCCAACACCCTCCAGGAGATCCTGACCGTCAAGTCCGACGACATCGTGGGCCGCGTCAAGGCCTATGAGGCCATCGTCAAGGGCAAGAACATCCCCGCGCCGGGCGTGCCGGAGAGCTTCAAGGTGCTCATCAAGGAGCTGGAGTCCCTGTGCCTGGACGTGAAGGTGCTCGACAGCGATCACAACGAAATCGTCATCAAGGAGCTGGAGGACGAGGACGAGGACTACGACCGCTCCTCCGCCTCCGCCGCGCCCGAGGCCTCCGCTGCTGCGGATGACGGGGACGACGCTGCGGACCTGCCCGAGGACGACGAGGGCGACGACTTCGAGGGCGACGACGACGTGTTCGACTTTGATGATGTGCCCAGCTTCGAGGACATCTCCCTGGACGATCTCGAGGATAAGTAAAAAACCGCCTGCCGCCCGCCGCCAAACGCGGCGGCGCGGCGGGCATTGCGGCCGACTCGTCGGCTGAACTGGAAGAAGGGAGTGTTACCCCTTTGTCGGAATTGACAAACCTGGCCTCAATTCAGATTTCGATGGCGTCCCCGGAGCAGATTCGCGCATGGTCGCATGGCGAGGTCAACAAGCCCGAGACGATCAACTACCGTACCCTCAAGCCGGAGCGCGACGGCCTGTACTGTGAGCGCATCTTTGGCCCGACCAAGGACTGGGAGTGCAACTGCGGCAAGTACAAGCGCGTGCGCAACAAGGGCATCATCTGCGACAAGTGCGGCGTTGAGGTGACCCGCTCCAAGGTGCGCCGCGAGCGCATGGGCCACATCGAGCTGGCCGCTCCGGTTTCCCATATCTGGTACTTCAAGGGCATTCCCAGCCGCATGGGCACGCTGCTGGATATCTCCCCGCGCGCGCTGGAGAAGGTGCTCTACTTCGCCTCCTACATCGTGCTCGATCCCGGCTGCACCGCGCTGCGCGCCAACGCCGTGCTCACCGAGACGGAATACCGCCAGCAGATCGCCGCGCCCAGCTATCAGCAGGATATCAAGATGGGCAAGGCGCCGCTGCGCGTGGGCATGGGCGCGGAGGCCATCAAGGAGCTGCTCGAGCGCATCGATCTGGACGCGCTGAGCCAGCAGCTCCGCGAGGAGATCGCCGTGCTGACCGAAAAGGAGCGTGAGCGCGAGACCGAGGGTCAGAAGCGCGCCAAGGCGATCAAGCGCCTGGAGGTCGTGGAGGCCTTCCGCTCCAGCGGCAACAAGCCGGAGTGGATGATCCTGCAGGTCATCCCGGTCATGCCGCCCGACCTGCGCCCGATGGTGCAGCTCGACGGCGGCCGCTTCGCCACCTCCGACCTGAACGACCTCTACCGCCGCGTCATCAACCGCAACAACCGCCTCAAGCGCCTGCTCGAGCTCGGCGCGCCGGATATCATCGTGCGCAACGAGAAGCGTATGCTCCAGGAGGCCGTGGACGCGCTCATCGCCACCGGCCGCCGCGGCCGCCCGGTCACGGGCCCCGGCAACCGCGCGCTCAAGTCGCTCTCCGACTTCCTGCGCGGCAAGCAGGGCCGCTTCCGCCAGAACCTGCTGGGCAAGCGCGTGGACTACTCCGGCCGCTCGGTTATCGTCGTCGGCCCGGAGCTCAAGCTCCATCAGTGCGGCCTGCCCAAGGGCATGGCGCTGGAGCTGTTCAAGCCGTTCGTCATGGAGCGGCTGGTGAACACCGGCATCGTTCACAACGTCAAGAGCGCCAAGCGCATGGTCGACCGCGGCGAGACCCGCGTGTGGGACATCCTCGAGGGCGTCATCAAGGAGCATCCGGTGCTGCTCAACCGCGCGCCGACGCTGCACCGCCTCGGCATTCAGGCGTTTGAGCCGATTCTCGTCGAGGGCAAGGCCATCAAGCTGCACCCGCTGGCCTGCACCGCCTTCAACGCCGACTTCGACGGCGACCAGATGGCCGTGCACGTTCCGCTCTCCATGGAGGCGCAGGCCGAGGCACGCTTCCTGATGCTCTGCGCCAACAACATCCTCAAGCCGCAGGACGGCAAGCCGGTCATCTCCCCGTCTCAGGACATGGTTATCGGCTGCTACTACCTCTCCTGCATCCGCCCGGGCGCCAAGGGCGAGGGCCGCTGGTTCGCCAACGAGGACGAGGCCATGATGGCCTACCTCACCGGCCAGATCGACCTTCAGGCAAAGATCACCGTGCGCATCGCGCGCGACTGGGACGGCGAGGTGGACGACGCGTACCTGCGCGACCATCACATCACCGGCGGCAACGGCAGCCGCACCTACTACAAGCGCATTGAGACGAGCCTTGGCCGCCTCATTCTCAACAACAACGTGCCGCAGGACATGGGTTTCAAGCCCCGCAATACGCTTGACGATATGTTCGCCCTCGAGGTGGACACGAAGGTCGGCAAGAAGGAGCTGGGCCGCATCGTCGATATGTGCTTCCGTGCGCATGGCGTGTCCGAGACCGCGAAGGTGCTCGACAACGTGAAGGCGATGGGCTACAAGTACTCCACCATCGGCGCGGTCACCGTCGCCGTGGCGGACGTCATCGTGCCGCCAGAGAAGAAGCCCATTCTGTCGGACGCGGAATCCCGCGTGCGCAAGATCGAGAAGCTATTCAAGAAGGGTCTTCTCACCGACGAGGAGCGCTACACCCGTGTCGTCGAGGTCTGGAGCAAGACCACCGAGGACATCAAGGGCAAGATCATGGACCATATGGACGAGTTCAACCCGATCCGTATGATGACCGACTCCGGCGCCCGCGGCTCCATTTCGCAGGTTTCCCAGCTCGCCGGCATGCGCGGCATGATGGCCTCGCCGACCGGCCGCCCGCTGGAAATGCCGGTTAAGGCAAACTTCCGCGAGGGCCTGACGGTGCTCGAGTTCTTCCAGTCCTCCCACGGCAGCCGCAAGGCGCTGTCCGATACGGCGCTGCGTACCGCCGACTCGGGCTACCTTACCCGCCGTCTGGTCGATGTCTCGCAGGAGGTCATCGTCCGCGAGCGCGACTGCTTCGCCTCCCGCCACGAGAAGATTCGCGGCATCACCGTGACCGCAATCGGTTCCGAGCGCGACCCGATTGAGAAGCTCATCGACCGCATCGTCGGCCGCGTGGCCGCCGAGGACGTCGTCAACCCGCTGACGGGCGAGGTTATCGTCCCGTGCAACGAGATGATCTCCTACGACAAGGGCAACGAGATCGTCGCCTGCGGTATCAAGGCCGTGCAGATCCGCTCTGTGCTGACCTGCCGCAACGAGACCGGCGTGTGCGTCAAGTGCTACGGCCAGGATCTGGCGCACGGCGGCTACGTCAACATCGGCGAGGCCGTGGGCATCGTCGCGGCGCAGGCCATCGGCGAGCCGGGCACGCAGCTGACGATGCGTACCTTCCACACCGGCGGCGTGGCCTCCGAGAAGGACATCACGCAGGGTCTTCCGCGCGTTGAGGAGCTCTTCGAGGCCCGCAAGCCCAAGCGCGAGGCCATGCTGGCGGAAATCTCCGGCACCATCGGCATCAGCGAGAGCAAGAAGAAGCGCGAGATGCTCATCACCAGCGACGACGGCACGGTCAAGGCGTATCCCATCGCCTACGGCAGCCGCCTGAAGGTGAAGGAGGGCGACCGCGTGACCGCGGGCGACGAGCTGACCGAGGGTCAGATCAACCCGCACGACCTGCTGCGCATCCTCGGTGTGAAGGCCGTTCAGGAGCACCTGCTCAAGGAGGTTCTGATGGTCTACCGCCTGCAGGGCGTCGGCATCGGCGACAAGCACATCGAGGTCATCGTCCATCAGATGCTGCGCAAGGTGCGCGTCGAGGACGCCGGCGATACCGACATGCTCCCCGGCTCGATGGTGGATATCTTCCACTTCGAGAAGGAGAACGAGAAGACCATCGCCGCGGGCGGCCGCCCGGCTGTCGCCAAGCGCATCCTGCTGGGCATCACCAAGGCCGCGCTGGCTACGGACTCCTTCCTCTCCGCCGCCTCCTTCCAGGAGACGACGCGCGTGCTGACCGAGGCAGCGATCAAGGGCAAGGAGGATCCGCTCGTCGGCCTCAAGGAGAACGTCATCATCGGCAAGCTGATTCCCGCCGGTACGGGTATGCCCCGCTACAAGGACGTGGAGATCAAGGAGACGTACTGATTCGTTCTCGCAATAGAATCATAAAGAGGAGCGAGGCCCCGAAACGGGCTTCGCTCCCTTTTTGATACTATTCTTCGATTAATACTGTTCTCAATTCAAACCGAGCTGTCACAGATTCACCGTCAGGTGTCGCTTCGCTCCCTGACTACTTTGCAAAAACGCTTAATCAATGAAGAACGTTGGGCTGCCGACCCGGGAAACCCGCATAGTCGCGCCAAAGGCGCTCCTTGCGGTTTCCAGCCTTCGCCTGCCTGATTCCGCCACAGGCGGCGGCAGG
>JALFHA010000165.1 GCA_022776785.1 Clostridiales bacterium
GGGGGCCGAGATCATCGTCTACAGCTTTGTCTACAAAAAAGAAAAATTCCGCTACGACGGTCTCAGCATCCTCTTTTCTCTGCTGCTGGTGCTGGGCAGCGAGTATGACGGCACCTATACCTGGTATCAGGTGGACTACAACGGGCAGACGGGCTATGTCCGCAGCGACATGGCGCAGATGCTCACCATCGCCGAGCTGCAGGCGTATCTCAACGAGCAGGCCAGCGCGACGCCCAAGCCGGGCGCGAGCGCGACGACCGCCCCGAACAG
The DNA here is from genome assembly GCA_022776785.1 of Clostridiales bacterium. Lineage (GTDB taxonomy): Bacteria > Bacillota > Clostridia > Christensenellales > Aristaeellaceae > Ventricola. The sequence continues at coordinate 271 of JALFHA010000165.1, forward strand.
CGGCAACAATACCTCCTATGTCATCAACGGCACGCCGCTTCAGGATCTCATCCCCGTGGATGACAGCTGGACGAACAACGTCATGGGCGGTATGCCCAGCTACGCCACGGCCACGCCCGACCCGAGCGTCACGCCCACGCCGGAGCCCCCGGCCACCCCGGCCGCGCTCATCGGCAGCTATGGCAATCTGACGGTCGTGAACGTTCCGGCGATGACGCAGAGCGGCACGTTCCAGGTCTATGGCACGGCCAAGGCCTTCGCGCAGGTGAAGGCGACGGTCGAGGTGCCTGTGGCGACCTCGCCGACGGCGACGCCGGCCACGCTGGGCGCATCGCTGATCGCCTCCGCCGTGGCGGAGAATGCACAGACGGTGAAAAAGACCGTCGGCCAAACCATCGCCGACGCCAATGGCCGCTACACGATGGATGTAACCCTGCCCTCCGGCGGGGAGTACATCGTCGAGTTCACCTCTGACGACGGCTCCTACGCCCGCTACGGCGTGACCTACGACACCGGCGCGACACCGGAGCCGACGATTGCCCCGCTGCCCACGGCAGAGCCCCTCAAGGAGGAGAGCGGCATGGGCATGACGCCCTTCATCATCGGCGGCGTGCTGCTGGTGATTGCGGCGGCGGTCTACGGCATCTACCTCTACCGCCGCAAGACGGAGGAGGACGAGGACGAGGAGGACGAGGACGAGGAGACGGAGCTGCGCGAGGAGCAGCTCTCCCAGCAGCGCCTGCGCCGCGCCGAGCAGGCCGGTCAGCCCGTGCGCGCGCCGAAGGCGCCGCAGCAGGGCCAGGGCGCTCAGGTTCCCGCCTACATGAAGAACATCGCCCCGAGAGCACCGCAGGATGCGCCTGCCGCGCAGAGCCACTACGCAAGGCCCGCTGCGCCGAATGCGCCTGTCGCGCCGCAGCGCCCGGCAGCGCCGAATACGCCTGTCGCGCCGCAGCGCCCGGCAGCGCCTGTTGCGCCGAACGCGCCTGTCGCGCCGCAGCGCCCGGCAGCGCCGAATGCGCCTGTCGCGCCAACCGCGCCTGCTGTGCCGACCGCTCCGAAGGCGCCGGAGAGTGAGCCGGCCGCTGCGCCCGCCGAGGGCACGGTGCGTCGCCGCCGCCGTCCGCCGGTGGACCCGAACGCGTAAGAAAACCCACATGATCGCCGTCCGCTTTCCGCGAAGGGAAGCGGACGGCGCTTTTTTTGATCGTCACCATCGGCCTCGAAGAAAAAGGGCTGGAGAATACAGAGCGGGTCGGAAGTGGGAGCGGCCGCTGGCCGCTTTTTTGATCTATAGGAAATTGCATCACCATCGGCCTCGAAGGAAAAGGGCTGGAGAATACAGAGCGGGTCGGAAGTGGGAGCGGCCACTGGCCGCTTTTTGTTGCAAACAAAGCGCCTTTCTGGTATCATAAGGACGATGAACGAAGCAGCCGCGCGGACGGTGCGCGGCTTTTTTCCGCCTGTCGGAAGCGGCGGGGCGGCAGACGAAGGAGTGGAGGAGAGCATGGTGAAAAAGCGGGTGCTCAGCGTGGCGGCGCTCTGGCTGGCGCTCATCGCGCTGGTGCTTGTGTATACGGACAGGGACGCGTATCGCTGGCGCTACGAGGGGGAGGACGTGGCGCTGATCGTGCGCAGCCGTCAGGAGGCGGAGACTGCGCAGGCCGAGGCGGCGCAGTCCATGCAGGCTGAGCGCGAGGCGGCGCGTGCGCGCACGGAGGCGGGCGAATGGGGCGCCGAGGTGGAATACGGCGGCGCGCCGCAGACGCTCCCGGCGATGGGCGAGGACGGCGGGCTCAACCTGATGTGGGGCGAGTATGAGGTCAGTGTCGTGTCAGTCGGCGCGCAGAGCCTGACGCTTGCCCCCGTGAGCGCGGGGCGGCAGGCCTTCATCGAGGGCGGCGCGCTTACGACCCCGCAGGGTGGCGGCGAGGCGCAGGCGCGCTTCACGCTGACCGATTCCACGCAGGGGCTGTTTCTGGCCTGCGAGCTGCCCGAGGGCGTGAGTGCGCAGGAGGCGGGTATCGTCTCCGTGACGGTGCATAAGGCCGGCGCGGGCGTGTTCTCGCCCGATCTGGCGGCGTGGGTGGCGCTGGCCGGGGCGGTGATGACCGTGCTGCTGGTTCTCTCGTGGGACAGGAGCGCGCGCGGCGCGCGCCGCCGCAGGGATGCGCTGGTGCTGCTCGGCGCGGCGCTGTTTGCCAGTATGCCCTGCCTGTGGGGCAGGCTCTACGAGGGGCACGACCTGTTCTTCCACCTCAACCGCATCGAGGGCATCGCCTCCGGCCTGCGCGC
>JALFHA010000210.1 GCA_022776785.1 Clostridiales bacterium
AACAGGGAGCAATGGAGGAAAGCAATGAAGGCAACGGTGATGGGCTGCGGGCGCTGGGGCTCGTTTATCGCGTGGTATCTGCACCAGATCGGGCACGAGGTCACGCTTTATGGCAGGGAGGGCTCGGCGCGCATGGAGGCTTTCCGGGCGACGCGCACCAACGGCATGGTGACGCTCGCGCCGGACGTGCGCCTGACGAGCAACATGGACGAGGCGCTGGAGGCCGCTCTGGTGTGCATTTCCATCGGCTCGCAGGGGCTTTCCGCGCTGATGGAGCAGATCGCCGCGCGCGGCATAAAGGGCAAAACCTTTGTGCTGTGCATGAAGGGCATCGAGGTGAGTACGCACAGGCGGCTTTCCCAGATCGCCGGGCAGGCCGTAGGCGCGCAGAACGACGTGGCCGTGTGGCTCGGCCCGGGCCATGTGCAGGAGTTTGTGGCCGGCGTGCCCAACTGCATGGTGATCGACTCGGAAAGCGAGCAGGTCAAGGAGCGGCTGATCGGCCAGCTCTCCGGCGGGCTGATTCGCTTCTATTACGGCACGGACCTCATCGGCAATGAAATCGGCGCGGCGAGCAAGAACGTCATCGGCATCGCGGCGGGGATGCTCGACGGCATGGGCGTCTCCTCGCTCAAGGGGGCGCTGATGAGCCGCGGCACACGCGAGATCGCCCGGCTCATCGACGCGATGGGCGGCAGCGGCGTGTCGGCCTACGGGCTTTGCCATCTGGGCGACTACGAGGCGACGGTTTTTTCGCCCTACAGCCACAACCGGCGCTTCGGCGAGGCTTTTGTGCGCGGCGAGCCCTACAGCGAGCTGGCCGAGGGCTATTATACCGTGCGCGCCCTGACGGCGATGGCTGCGGAGCACGGCGTGGAGCTGCCTATATGCGAGGCGGTGCACGCGGTGCTCTACGAGGGCGCGGATGTGCGCAGCCAGATGAACAAGCTCTTCACGCGCAGCCTGAAGAGGGAATTCTGACAGGCGGGATAACCGCCGCGTGATGGAGCAAAGCTTTGCGCGAAAACCCCGCAAAAGATGGGCGGCGGCGATTTTTTGCTTGCGTCTTTTCAGCGGGGCTGATATACTAAAAAAAGAGACTTTTCCTTCACAGGATTCTTGGGCGGACTGGCCGCGCTTCCCCGGCGGGGAAACGATGCTTTGGGGGTCGTTCCGCGGAGGAATCGGAAAAACCCTATTTGGAACAGGAGCGGTACATATGGCTTATAAATCGAGGGTGTCCGACGCAGTGGTGCGCCGGCTGCCGATGTATTATCGTCACCTGCGCGAGCTGGAAAAGGCAGGCGTGGTGCGCATTTCCTCCCAGGAGCTTGGCGAGCGGATGAACCTGACGGCCTCCCAGATCAGGCAGGATATCAACTGCTTCGGCGGCTTTGGCCAGCAGGGCTACGGCTACCACGTCTCCAACCTCAAGGAGCGCATCGGTGAGATTCTGGGGCTGAATCACGATTACCATGTGATTATCGTCGGCGCGGGCAACATCGGCAGGGCTGTGGCGAATTATCCTGGCTTCGCCAAGGAGGGCTTCCACATTCAGGCGATGTTCGACGTGTCCGCCGCGCTGGTGGGCATCGACGTGCACGGCATCCTCGTGCAGCCGATGGACAAGCTCGACGCCTGGATGCAGACGCACAAGGTCGATATCGCCGTGCTGTCCGTGCCCTCCGCCATTGCGCAGGAGATTGCGGATCAGCTCGTGCGCGGCGGCGTGCGCGCGATCTGGAATTTTGCGCCGGTGGATCTTTCGCTGCCCGAGGGCGTGGCGGTCAACAATGTGCATCTGTCCGACAGCCTGCACATCCTCTCCTACCGGATGAACGAGAAGGAGCTCTTTGAGACGCTGGACGCCAACCGAAACGGCTGAGACGCCAACCGATATCGATAAAAGGAGACCCGAGTATGGCTTTTGATCGCCGAAGCAAGAGGCGCGCAAAAGAAGAAAGAAGCCTGTTCCCGTTCTGGACGCTGCTGGTTATCGCGCTGTGCGCGGGGCTGTGGGTGTTCGGCGCAAAACTGTATCAGGATCAGATGGCGGCATATCGGGCGTATGCCGCCATTAGTCAAGCGGCGGCGCAGACGACGTTCTTCCCCGGCGTGACCGTGGATGGCATTGAGCTGGGCGGCATGACGCGGGATGAGGCAAACGCTCTCTTCGCCGACAGGCAGCGGCAGACGGCCTCCGCGTTTTCGCTCGTGGTGGCCTCCGGCGAGAAGCGCTGGCGCATCACCTCGGACGAGGTGCCCATGACCTTTGACGCGGAGGCGGTGCTTGCGCGCGCCTACGCCGTGGGCCGCGAGGGCACGCTTTCCGAACGCTGGCGGCAGATCGAACAGGCGCGCACAGAGGGCTTTGCCTTTGAGACGGGCTATGTCTACGACCGCAGCGCCGTCAGCGAGCTGACGCGCATCATCGCCGACAGCCTCGACGTCGAGGCGAAGGACGCGACGCTCGACGCCTTTGATGTGAACAACCGCACGTTCACCTTCACGAAGGAGTCCTCCGGCTGGCGGGTGGATCGTGAGCGCCTGACGCAGGACATCCTCGCCGCGCTGGATGCGGAGAACTACGACGCGGTGATCATCCCGCATGGGGAGAGCGTGGTGCCGAAGATCACGCTTGCCCAGCTCGAGGGGCGCTTTGGGCGCGTATCTTCCTTCACGACGACGACGACCAAGGACAACGACCGCAACACGAATATCGCGATCTCCGCGGCGGCGCTCAATGGGCGCGTGGTGATGCCGGGAGAGACGCTCTCCTTCAACGGCTGCACGGGCCAGCGCACGGGCGAGAAGGGCTACCGCGAGGCGGGCGCCATCGCCGGGGGCGTGCTGGTGGACGACACGGGCGGCGGCGTGTGCCAGACGAGCTCCACGCTCTTCAACGCCGTCGTGCGCGCCGATCTGGAAATCGTCAAGCGCTATGCGCACAGCTGGCCGTCCTCCTATGTCAACAAGGGCGAGGATGCGACGGTAAACTGGCCGTCGCTCGACTTCGTGTTCAGGAACAACGGCGAGTTTCCGGTGTTCGTCGTCGCGTGGTATGCCGACCAGCAGGTGACGGTGGAAATCTACGGCCTCATGCTGGAAAACGGCATGACCATCGATCTGGAATCGACCGTCACGCAGACGCTCAAGCCGTCGGACGAGGTGCTCTACACGCTCGACGAATCGCTGCCCGTGGGCACGCGCAAGGCGGGCAGAAAGAAGCGCACCGGCTATGTCGTGGACACCTACAAGGTCTACAAGGACGCGGAGGGCAATGAGCTGCGCCGCGAAAAGCTCTGGACGACGACCTACCGCGCCCAGCAGGACGAGATTCTCTATCACTGATACCGGGAGGGCGCGATGAAAAAGGGAGACGCAAGGCGCGAAGAGCTGCTCGCTACGGCAGAGCGGCTGTTTTGCGCGAAGGGCTACGAAGGAACGTCGGTGCAGGATATCATCGACGAGATGGGCTATTCCAAGGGAGGCTTCTACCACCACTTCGACAGCAAGCTCGCCGTGCTGGAGGCCATCTGCCAGACGCGTGCCCAGCAGAGCTGCGAGAGGACAAAGGCCGCCGTCATGCAGGCGCAGACGCCGGTGGAGCAGCTCAACGCGCTGCTGCACGGCGTGCCGCTATGGAGCGACGGAGATGAGGGCTTTGTTGCGCTGCTCGCCCGCGTGACGACGCACGACGACGGCGCGCTGATGCGCGAGAAGATGAGACGCAGCCAGCTCGAGGAGCTCCAGCCGGTGCTGGAGGGCATCCTCTCAGGGGGCATGGCGCAGGGCGTCTTTCTCGCATCGGACGCCTCCGCTGCGGCGTCGCTGACCCTGCGGCTGATGGCGCAGTTTGCCGACGAAATCGCCCTGCTGCTCTCCGGTCAGGAGGACGCGGAACGGATGGCGGCGAGGATGGTCGCCTGCCTGACAGCCTACCGAGCGGCAATTGAGCGCTTTCTTCTGGCGCCGTTCGGCTCCGTGGTGATCTTTGAGGCGCTGGAGCTCCAGATTCTGGCGCAGAATGCGCTGCGCGAGCGGGACAGGAAGCAGGCTGCTGCGGAGCCGGCGGAGGTGGAAACCCCATGAACCTGAGCACAGTCGGCGTGCCCAAGGCGCGGATGCTGCCGGAGGGCTTTGTCTATCTGGACGAGTGGATTGAGGACTGCATCATCGACGCGAAGTATGCCGGGACGGACAACTTCATGGGCCGCCCGGCGGACGGCTATGCGCAGCCGCTCGTCGTGGCAAGCGCGGAGGTCGCGCGGGCGCTTGTGCGCGCGGCGGATGCGCTGCGCGCGCAGGGATGGCTGCTCAAGGTGTTCGACGCCTATCGCCCGCAGCGCGCGGTGGATGACTTCTGCCGCTGGGACGGGGATGCGCAGGCGCAGCGGCGCAAGATGATTCAGTTCCCGCGCGTTGACAAGGCGCAGATGTTCGAGCAAGGCTACATCGCAAGGAAATCCTCGCACAGCCGCGGCTGCGCCGTCGATCTGACGCTGGTTCACGCGCAGACCCTTCAGGAGGCGGACATGGGGACGTGCTTTGACTTCATGGACCCCATGAGCTGGCCGGAGAGCGCGGCCGTCTCGCCCGTGCAGCGGAGGAACCGGCAAATCCTGCGCGAGGCGATGCTGGCAAGCGGCTTTGAGCCCTACGCCTGCGAATGGTGGCACTTCTCCGTGCGCCCTGAGCCGTATCCGGACACATACTTTGATTTCGAGGTGCGATGAGGATTTTCCGTGCGCCGCGCGCTTGGAATTGACAAAAAAACCCTTGCGGCGTATAATAATCGAATATGGCGGCTTGTGGCCGCGCTCTCCCCGGCGTGCCGGGGAATGATGGATAAAGGAGAGACGCTTTTATGGCAGACACGAAGCATTTGGTCGTTACGCGCGAAGGCCTTCAGAAGATGAAGGAGGAGCTTGAATACAAAGAGACAACAGAGAAGATGCGCATCGCGGAGCAGCTTAAGGTAGCCATCTCCTACGGCGACCTGAGCGAGAACGCAGAGTATGACGCGGCAAAGAACGATCAGGCCGCGCTCGAGCAGCGCATCAACGAGCTCAAGCAGATGATCGAGAACGCCGTCGTCGTGGACGAGAGCAAGATCGACAAGGACACCGTGGGCTTCGGCACGCGCGTGACGATCATCGATCTGGACGACGAGGACGGCGAGGAGGAGGAGTACACCATCGTGGGCACCTCCGAGTCCGATCCCGTCAATGGCAGGCTCTCCAACGAGTCCCCGGTCGGCGCGGCGCTCGTCGGCTCTCACGTCGGCGACACGGTGGTGGCGCAGACCCCCGGCGGAAACCGCCGCCTGCGCATCGTCAGCATCGACCTGTAACACTCCCCGGCCTGCTGGCGCAGGCTGACACAACGTGAGAAGAAAGAGGAAACCATCGTGGCAGAAGAATTGACGTTTACCGCGCCGGAGCTCACTGAGCAGGAGCAGATTCGCCGCGCGAAGCTTTCGCGCTACCAGCAGGAGGGGCGCGATCCCTATACGATCACCCGGTATGACCGGACCCACACCTCCGCCCAGGTGCTCGCGGATTTCGAGGCGCTGGAGGGGCAGCAGGTCTCCATCGCGGGGCGCATGATGAGCCGCCGCATCATGGGCAAGGCCTCCTTTGTCCACCTGCTCGACGGCGACGGGCAGATTCAGGCCTATGTCCGCCGCGAGGACGTGGGCGAGGATGTGTACGCCGATTTCAAGACGATGGACATTGGCGACATCATCGGCGTGGTCGGCACGGTCTTCCGCACGAAGACGGGCGAGATCTCCGTCCATGCGACCCAGCTCACGCTGCTGACCAAGTCGCTGCGCGTGCTGCCGGAAAAGTGGAACGGCCTCAAGGATCAGGACATGCGCTACCGCCAGCGCTATGTGGACACCATCGTCAACCCCGAGGTCAAGGAAACCTTCATCAAGCGCAGCCAGATCATCAAGGCTCTGCGCGAGTTCCTCGATTCCAAGGGCTTCCTCGAGGTGGATACGCCGGTGCTCCAGACCATCGAAATCGGCGCGAATTCCCGCTCCTTTGTCACGCACCACAACGCGCTGGATATCCCGATGTATCTGCGCATTGAGACGGAGCTTTACCTCAAGCGCCTGATTGTGGGCGGCTTTGAGAAGGTATACGAGGTGGGCCGCATCTTCCGCAACGAGGGCATGGATACCCGGCACAACC
>JALFHA010000239.1 GCA_022776785.1 Clostridiales bacterium
CACTGCTCGATGATCTGGCGCTGCTTTACGCACTGGATCGGCGGCATGGGTGTTCTGGTCTTTCTGCTGGCCGTACTGCCGATGGTCGGCGGCTCGAGCATGAACCTGATGAAGGCCGAGAGCCCCGGTCCCTCCGTGGGCAAGCTCGTGCCGAAGGTGCGCTTCACCGCGCAGATTCTCTACCGGCTCTACATCGCGCTGACGGCAGCGGAGTTCGTGCTGCTGCTCATCGGGCACATGAGTCCCTACGAGGCACTGTGCACGGCGTTCGGTACGGCGGGCACAGGCGGCTTCGGCGTGAAGAACAGCTCGATTGCAGGCTATTCGCCCTACATCCAGTGGGTTGTGACCGCGTTCATGATCATCTTCGGCGTGAACTTCAACGTCTACTTCCTGCTGATTATGGGCAAGCCCGGTCAGGCGCTGCGCTGCGAGGAGATGCGCTGGTATCTGGCCGTCATCGCGGCGGCGACGGCGCTCATCTTTGTCAACGCCTACGACACCCTGCTCACCGCGGAAAACAACCTGCGCAACGCCGCCTTTCAGGTGGCCTCCATCATCACCACGACGGGCTACGCGACGGCAGATTTCAACCTCTGGCCGGAGTTCTCCAAGGCGATTCTGGTGATGCTCATGTTCGTGGGCGCGTGCGCGGGCAGCACGGGCGGCGGCATGAAGATTTCCCGCTTCGTCATCGCGGCCAAGTCGCTGGGCGCGTATCTGGTGTCCTTCCTCCATCCGCGCGCCGTGCGCCGCATCAAGTTCGAGGAGAAGGACGTGGAAAAGGAAACCACGCGCGCGGTGCAGATTTACTTCGTCGCCGTCGCGTTCATCGTGGCGTTCTCCGTGCTGCTGCTCTCCCTTGATGGGAAGGATCTGGTGAGCACGTTCACCGCGGTTGCGGCGACGTTCAACAACATCGGCCCGGGCCTTGAGGTTGTCGGCCCGACGGCCAACTACGCCTCCTTCAGCGCACTGTCCAAGGCCGTGATGATCTTTGACATGCTCGCCGGAAGGTTGGAGGTCTTCCCGATGCTGATGCTCTTCTATCCGGGGCTCTGGCGTGAGGCTATTTCCGAGAGCAGACGCAGACGGCGGATGCGCGGCAACGCGAGCAGGCCGTAACACATCCGAAACTGATGAATTGCAGACATTTTACATGAAAATCCATAAAAGCAGAAGGAGAGAAGCACATGCTCAGATGGGGAATTCTGTCCACCGGCGTGATCGCCAAGAATTTCGCGGAAACAGCCCGGCGCATGGGCGGCGTGGAACTGGCCGCCGTCGCCTCCCGCAGCGCGCAAAGCGCCGAGGCCTTTGGCGAGGCCTATGGCATTGCGAAGCGCTACGCCAGCTATGAGGCGCTGGCCGCCGACCCCGAGGTGGACATCGTGTATGTCGCCACGCCGCACAGCCGTCACTATGCCGACATGAAGCTGCTCATCGGCGCGGGCAAGCACATCCTCTGCGAAAAGAGCTTCACCACCGACGCCGCGCAGGCAGTCGAGGTGCTGCGCATGGCGCGGGAGCGCGGCGTGTTCGTCATGGAAGCCTTCTGGACGAAGCTCATTCCCGTCTACCGGGAGGTTGAGCGCCTGATTGCCGACGGCGCAATCGGCGAGGTGCGCTCCGTGACCGCACAATACGGTTATACTACTGGCCGCGAGGCGCGCAAGTTCGACGCTGCGCTTGCGGGCGGTACGCTGCTGGATATCGGCGTGTATGCCATCGGCTTTGCCTGCATGATGCTGGGCTACTCCTTTGACGACGTGCTCAGCCAGCTCATCCTGAATGAGGCGGGCACGGATGCCACCGACGCCATCCTGCTGCGCCGGGGCAGGGCTGTCGCGCAGCTCACCTGCGGCATTGGCTTCAACATGCCCACGCACGGCGCGGTTTACGGTACGAAGGGGCACATCGACATTCCCGAGTTCAAGAATCCGGAGCGCGTGACGCTCTTTGTGGATGGCGAGAAGCCGCGCGTCATCGAGCACCCGTTCGAGGTCAACGGCTACGAATATGAGATTCGCGAGGCGGAGCGCTGCGTAAGCGAGAGCAAGCTGCAAAGCGAGCTGATGACATGGGAGCAGACCGTCTCCGTCATGCGCATCATGGACGAGGTGCGCAGGCAGAATGGGATGCGCTTCCCGTTTGAAAAATAAGGACAGCGCCAAAGGAGGACACGCCATGCGAACCATCAGGCGCGTCATTGCGCTGCTGCTGTGCTTGCTGCTGCTCGCGCCGTCAGCGCTGGCGGAGCTCATCACGGTGTACACGGAGGATTACTCCGTCCGTGAAGGCGGCTGGTACGACAGCATGGAGGAGGTCGCCGTGTACCTGACGCTCTACGATGCGCTGCCGGACAACTACCTGACCAAAAAGCAGGCGCAGGCGCTGGGCTGGGATTCCCGCCGGGGCAACCTGTGGGCTGTGGCGGAGGGCCGCTCCATCGGCGGCGACCGCTTTGGCAACTACGAGGGACAGCTTCCGGAGAAAAAGGGCCGCCGCTATACGGAATGCGACATCAACTATGACGGAGGCTACCGCGGCGCACAGCGGCTGATCTTTTCCAATGACGGGCTGATGTACTATACCGCCGACCACTATGCGACCTTTGACGAGGTGCAAGTGGTAGAAGGCGGCGGCCCGGGTGCAGAGAATACGCTGGACGGCTTTCTTAACGCACTGACATGGTGGTTTGCGGAGTAATTGCAAATGAGAACGATTGAGCTGGATATCCGGAATATCCACACCGTGCGGGCGCTGCACGTCTATCTGCGCTACATGCTCCGTCTCGCGCCGCACTACGGCGCCAATCTTGACGCGCTGCACGACGCACTCTGCGAGGAAAGCGAACAAACGCGCATCGTGCTGCGCACGGGCGAGGGCATGAGCGAGGAAATGACATCGTACTTGCTGCGCCTTGTCAGCGTGTTTACTGACGCTGCGCAGGAAAACGACAGGCTGCGGTTTGACCTGCGCTGACACACAAGCTTGGCCGGATGCGCCGATTTCATGAAAATCCCCCGATTATGAGTTGGAACGCTGTACGCAGCGCCCCGCTCCCATATCGGGGGATTTCTTCTTTGTTATGCTGTTTTTCGATTCATACTAATACTATTTTGCGGCTAAAATCTAGCTTTGCAGAATCAGCCCCGTTTCAATCGTAGGATGCTTCGCATCCTGCTCTGAAACTGCTTTTTCTTT
>JALFHA010000253.1 GCA_022776785.1 Clostridiales bacterium
AAAGAAAAAGCAGTTTCAGAGCAGGATGCGAAGCATCCTACGATTGAAACGGGGCTGATTCTGCAAAGCTAGATTTTAGCCGCAAAATAGTATAACAAAGCAGGGAGAAGTCTCAAGCCTTCTCCCTGCCCTCTTATGCGAATGTTTCCTTCCCTGCGGGCGTCGGCGTTTCATCATAGAGCACGCGCGTCACCTGCGGCGCGGCCTTGAGGATACGCTGCGACGTGCGCTCCAGCAGGTCTGGCGGCAGGCGCGCGGGCATCAGCCACGCGCCGGACTCCGTCACCGCGCGCAGCACGATCATCTCGCCGTCCATCGGCGAGAGACCCTGCGCGAGCACGGGAAAGCCCTTGTACAGCTTGCGGGCAAGCCCTGCGGCTGCAAGCTCCTCCTGAAAGATGGCCTCGGCCTCGCGCAGCGCGTTCAAGCGTTCCTGCGTCACCTCGCCGATGATGCGCGCCCCAAGCCCTAGCATCGGGAAGGGCTTGCGGCTGACGAGCAGCTCGTCGAGCCCCAGCTCCGCGCCCATGCGGCGCACCTCGCTCTTGAGCAGCGTTTCCAGCGGACAGATGACCGTCACGTCGTCGCTCTGCCATTCCTCCGGGCCACCCTGAAGGGTATCGCTGTAATTGCTGCCGAACACGAGCGTCTGCGCCCCCTCCTCCGCGCACACGCGCAGAAGCTGCTCGCGGATGAATGCGGAGACGACGGCGCGCTTTTCCTCCATCTCCCGCTTGCCCGCCAGCGCGCGCAGCGTGGCGTCAGCGCGATCCTCGACGCGCAGCGGCACGCCCAGCGCCTCGAACCTCGCCGACATGCGGTCGATTTCGGTCGCGCGCATCAGGCCGGTATCCACAAACACGGCGGTCATCCGCGCGCCGAAGGCCCTGTGCGCGAGCACCGCGGCCACCGTGGAATCCACGCCGCCGCTGACGGCGCACACCGCGCGCCCGCCGTCCTCCGCGGCCCCGGCCAGCGGGCGATCAGCCTCGCGCAGCGCCGCGCCGCTGTCCCACCACGGCGTGCAGCCGCAGATGTCCAGCGCGAAGTTCTTGAGGATGGCCGTGCCGTCCGGGTCGTTGCGCTCCAGCTCAAACTGCACGCCATAGAGCTTTCGCTCCGGTTTTTCAAAGGCGATGGTGCACGCGCCGGCGTTTGCGCTCATGCGCACATCCGGCGGGAGCATCATCACCCGCGCCTCGCCGATGAGCCGTTCGCCGTTCTCCACGCCCGCGAAAAGCGCGCTCTCGCCGTAGGAGACGGCCGCCTTTTTTTCGCTCAGAGCGACGTCCGCACACGCGCCGCCCAGCGCGGTGAGCAGCATGTGCGCCGTGTGGCCCAGCGCCAGCACGGGAATGCCAAGATTCAGGACCTCCGCGTCGAATACGCCCATGCCCCCGGCGCTTGCCCCGGCCAGCACGATGCCGCGCGGCTCAATCGCGCGAATCTGCTCGGCGGTCGTCGCGCCGCAGCAGATGGTGGTATAGACCTGCTCCGCGCGCAGGCGCTTCACCATATCCAGCGCGAACTCGCCGGAATAATCCAGAATCAGAATCATGTCCTTCAACTTCTTCTCCTCCTTTCCCCGATCTTTTCCCCTGTGGGTATTTCCCTCCCGATGTCAAAAGAAGCTGTCCCGCGTGCGGCGAAACAGCTTCTTTTGTGCTTTTGAAATCAGACCAGCTCGAGAATAACCATCTCGGCGGCGTCGCCGCGGCGCGGGCCCTTCTTGAGGATACGGGTGTAGCCGCCGGCGCAGTTCTTCTCCGCGTTGCGGGCCTTGTACTTGGGGCCGATCTCGCGGAAGAGCTTCTCGACGCACGGATACTTGACGTCCTTGGTGCGCTCGCGATAGGCGCGCTTGGACTCGTCCGCCTGCTTGGGCTCCTTGACGTTGTACAGATACGCCATGATCTGACGGCGGGCATGGAGCTTGCTGGGCGCATCGTTCTGGACCGTCACCGTGACCGTCTGGCCCTTGTCGTTGTTGAAGGTCTTCTCGACGGAGACGTTGTTGTCGCACTCGCGGATGGCGAGGGTGATGAGACGCTCGGCCTCGCTGCGAACCTCCTTCGCGCGGGCAAGGGTGGTCTCGATGCGGCCGTACCAGATCAGATTGGTCACCTGGTTACGAAGAAGCGCCTTGCGCTGAGAGGCCGTGCGGCCCAGTTTGCGCTGATAAGCCATGGGAATATCCTCCTTTTTTGACCCGCCTCCTGCAAATACAGTTCCTCACGCGGCAGCCGACGAGCCGGAGAACGTCCATGACGCTCCGGCTCCCCGCTGACGCGCCCATATTTCCCTTAGGCGCGGCCTTTGTGTGCCCTTTTCGGGCGATATATCCTCGCGCCGTATGGCGCGCAGGTGGTAAGTATGCGGTTTACTCGTCGTTGGCGCGCAGTGCCAGGCCGAGTGCGGCGAGCTTCTGCTCGACCTCCTCCAGAGACTTCTTGCCCAGGTTGCGGACCTTCATCATGTCCTCCTGATTGCGCTGCACCAACTCGCAGACCGTGTTGATGCCGGCCCGCTTGAGGCAGTTGTAGGCGCGCACGGAGAGATCCAGCTCCTCGATGGTCATCTCGAGCACCTTCTCGTGGCGATCGTCTTCCTTCTCATTGAAGCCGATGGTCACCACCTGATCGGTGAGGTCCATGAACATCTTGAGGTGGCGGCTGAGGATTTCAGCCGCAGTGCTGATGGCCTCATCCGGCTGGATGCTGCCGTCGGTCCACACCTCGAGAGTCAGGCGGTCATAGTCGGTCGCCTGACCGACGCGGGTGTTCTCCACAGTGTAGTTGACCTTGCGGATGGGGGTGAAGATGGAGTCCGTCGGGATCACGCCAATGGGCATGGTCGGCGTCTTGTTCTTGTCGGCGCTGACGTAGCCGCGGCCCTTGTCGAGCGTGAGGTGCATGATGAGATCCGCATCCTCATTGAGGGTGGCGATGTGCAGGTCGCGGTTCACCACCTCGATCTGGTCGTCCACCTCGAGGGCGGCGGCAGTCAGCTCGCACGGGCCCTTGACGTTGATGGACACGGTTTTCGGCCCATCGCAGTACAGCTTGGCGGAAAGCTCTTTCAGGTTGAGGATGATCTCTGCAACGTCTTCCTTCACGCCCGGAACCGCAGAAAACTCATGCTGGATGCCCTCAATGCGGATGCTGGAAACAGCAACGCCCGGAAGGGAGCTGAGCAGCACACGGCGAAGGGAGTTGCCCAGCGTCTGGCCGAAGCCATGCTCAAGCGGCTCCACAACGAATTTTCCATAGCTGTCGCTGGCTTCCACGCGCTCGATGCGGGGCTTTTCGATTTCGATCATGATGCAGATTCCTCCTCACAGTTGCCGTGAAAAAACCAGACGGTTCATCAGCGAGAATAGAGCTCGACGATGAGGTGCTCCTCGATCGGGCAGTCGATATCCTCGCGGGCCGGCAGGGCGACGACCTTGCCGGTCAGGTTGGGCGCGTCAAAGGTGAGCCACTTGGGCGTCACGACGCCGGTACCCTCGCGCAGGGCCTTGAAGCCGGCCTGCTCGCGGGAGTGCTCGCGCACGGTGATGACGTCGCCGACCTTCACGGAATAGGAGGGGATGTCCACCTTCTTGCCGTTGACGAGGATGTGGCCATGCACCACGATCTGGCGGGCCATGCGGCGGGTCTTGGCGAGGCCAAGGCGGTAGACCACGTTGTCAAGGCGCTGCTCGAGCAGGCGGAGCAGGTTCTCACCGGTGATGCCCTTCATGTTGGCAGCCTTGAGGTAGTAGCGATGGAACTGCTTCTCCAGCACGCCGTAGACGAACTTGACCTTCTGCTTCTCCTTGAGCTGCATCCCGTACTCGGAAACCTTCTTGCGCTTGTTGCCGCCGGGATTGCGGGTAGACTTCTTATTGCCATAGCCCATGACGGCCGGGGAGATGTCAAGACTCCGGCACTTCTTGGCGATGGGCTCCTTGTTGTTAGCCATTTGCTTACGTCCTCCTTACAAAACCTTACACGCGGCGGCGCTTGGGCGGACGGCATCCGTTGTGCGGGATGGGCGTCACGTCCTTAATCATGTTGACCTCGAGGCCGGCGGCCTGGAGGGAACGGATCGCGGCCTCACGTCCGGAGCCCGGGCCCTTGACGTAGACCTCAACGGTCTTCAGGCCGTACTCCATAGCGGCCTTGGCGGCGGTCTCCGCAGCGGTCTGCGCAGCGAACGGCGTGGACTTCTTGCTGCCGCGGAAGCCGAGGCCGCCGGCGGAAGCCCAGCTCAGCGCGTTGCCCTGGGTATCGGTCAGGGTCACGATGGTGTTATTGAAGGAGGAGCGGATGTGTGCCGCACCGCGCTCCACGACCTTGCGCTCGCGGCGCTTGCGGACGACTTTTTTCAGCTTCTGCTTAGGTGCCATAGTCAATCACTCCTCTTATCTGGTTGCCTTCTTCTTGCCGGCAATGGTCTTCTTGGGACCCTTGCGGGTACGGGCGTTCTGCTTGGTGTTCTGGCCGCGGACAGGCAGGCCCTTGCGATGGCGCACGCCGCGGTAGCAGCCGATCTCCATCAGGCGCTTGATGTCCAGGCCCACGTCGCGGCGCAGGTCGCCCTCCACCTTCAGGTTGTGCTCGATGTATTCACGGATCTTGTTGACGTCCTGCTCCGTGAGATCCTTCACGCGGGTGTCAGGGTTGACGCCGGTAGCGGCGAGGATCTCCTGAGAGGTCTTCAGGCCGATGCCGAAAATATACGTCAATCCGATTTCGACCCGCTTCTCACGAGGCAGGTCAACGCCAGAAATACGTGCCATTGTTTTACCTCCGAACTGAATTCCGTAAGTGTGGTTCCTGCTTGATTTCTCTATGAAAAGCCGCATGGTTCGCAGGCAGGGCCTGCGCAGCCGCCCAAGCGATCCTTCCTGTCAAAAAAAGCAAATCAGCCCTGCTTCTGCTTGTGCTTGGGGTTCTCGCAGATGACCATGATGCGGCCCTTGCGCTTGATGATCTTGCACTTTTCGCAGATAGGCTTGACAGACGGTCTAACCTTCATTTGTCCGTTCCTCCTCGAATTTGTTTTCTCAACCCTTGCTGCGCCAGGTGATGCGTCCCCTGGTCAGATCATAGGGGGAAATTTCGACCTTGACCTTATCGCCCGGGTAGATGCGGATGAAGTTCATGCGGATCTTTCCGGAGATCTGAGCCATCACTTTATGCCCGCCGGCCACCTCCACGCGGAAATTCGCGTTGGGCAGAGCCTCGACGACGACGCCTTCAACCTCGATATTGTCGCTCTTGGGCAACGTTAACCCTCCTTACGCGGCAACAAAGCCTCTTGATAGCCGATTGCATCTAGTTTATTTCGCACTTCAGAGTCAAAAATCCTCTTTTTCGCAAAAATTTTTTCCCGGATTTCTTCAAGAACCTCGGGCTTTGCCACCAGATGCTTGATCTTCTTCTTTTTGGGATTGTCCACCTTCCGCTGGCAGCCGTTTGCAATCGCCACATAGTCCTCATTAAGCACGGCGACGACGACGAAGTAATGCCCTCTGTCGCGCCCCGCCTTGGAAAAGACCACGCGGCCAACCTCCATAGGCAGCGAGCTCATCGCTTCTCCTCCTTATGATAGCCCGGCAGCGAGAGCAGCTCGGGCGCTCCATCGGTGATGACGATGGTGTGTTCATAGTGGGAGCAGAGGCTGCCGTCGCAGGTGACAACCGTCCAGCCGTCGCGCAGGGTCTTCACGCGGTAATCCCCCGCGGCGATCATCGGCTCGATGCAGATCGTCATCCCCTTGCGAAGGCGCACGCCATGCCCGGGCTCGCCGTAGTTGGGCACGCTCGGGTCCTCGTGCATTTCGCGGCCGATGCCGTGCCCGCACAGGGCGCGCACGGTGGAAAAGCCGCGCTCCTCCACATACTGCTGCACGGCATGGCCGATATCGCTGATGCGGTTGCCCTCGCGCGCGACCTCGAGCGCGGCGAAGAAGCTCTGCTCGGTCACGTCGATAAGGCGCTGCGCCTCCTCAGAGATCCTGCCCACGCCGACGGTCAGCGCGCTGTCGGACTGCCAGCCGTCAAGAATTAGCCCCGCGTCGATGGAGAGAATCTGTCCCTCGCGCAGCACGGTGTGCTGCGACGGAATGCCGTGAACAACCTGGCTGTCCACCGACGTGCAGATCGAAGCAGGGTATCCTTCGTAATTCAGAAAGGAGGGGGTCGCCCCGTAGGAGCGAATGAGCTTTTCCGCGAACTGGTCAAGCTCCTTCGTCGTCACCCCGGGGACAACCCTCTGTTTCACCTGCATCAGCACATCGTGGAGCATGGCTCCGGCCTCACGCATCTTTCCGATCTGAGCAGAGTTCTTAATGGTAATCATTTCGTCTCCCCCAGCGCGCTGAGGATGGCGCTGAAGCAGTCGTCCATCGGCGCAGAGCCGTCCACCTTGCGAAGGAGGCCTCTGGCGTCATAGTAGTCGATCAGCGGCGCGGTCTGCGC
>JALFHA010000275.1 GCA_022776785.1 Clostridiales bacterium
GCTCGGCGACCGCGTGAAGGAGGGCGATATCGTCATCCTCGACAGCCCGCACAAGATTCCGCCGTTCTCCCCGCTGAGCAACACGCCGGACGACCATCGCCTGGTCATCGGTGAGGACAGCGCCAACTGGTTCGCCGACAAGAACGTCAAGTGCGTGGGCTTCGGCGACGGCGTGTCCATCGAGGACTGCGAGGCGAACGTGAAGCCGTTCCACGACATCCTGATGGCGAAGAACATCGTGTTCCTGGAGGTGCTCAAGAACCTGGAGTACCTGGAGAAGGACACCTTCTTCATGGCCTACGCGCCGCTGCCCATCCTGGGCGCGGACTCCTGCCCGGTCCGCGCGTTCGCGATCGAGGGCCTGCCGGGCTTCGACGCCTGAATTTCTTCGCACCCGCATTGGTGTGCGCGAAGCGAAGAAGGGGTTCGGGGACTGCGTCCCCGAGCGGGGTTTGGGGCCTGCGGCCCCAACGTATCCCATTTGAAAAAAGTTGTAGTGTCAGAGCAGGCTGCGCAGAAGCCTACGATTGAAACGGGCTTAAGTTGCAAAGAAGGCTTCAAGCAAACAGTCGACTTCGTATCATAAACTTCTAAAACGGGGGCAACCAATGATGAAACTGCTTTCCATTGCCATTCCCAGCTACAACTCGCAGGACTACCTCCATCACGCGGTGGAAAGCCTGCTCCCCGGCGGCGAGGAGGTCGAAATCCTCATCGTGGACGACGGCTCGAAGGATAACACGGCGCAGATCGCCGACGACTTCGAGCGGCGCTATCCCGGCATCGTCCGCGCCATCCACAAGGAGAACGGCGGCCACGGCGACGCGGTGATGTGCGGCCTTGCCAACGCGACGGGGCTGTACTTCAAGGTGGTCGATTCCGACGACTGGGTGGACGAGGACGCCTACCCGAAGGTGCTCGAGGCGCTGCGCGCGCATACGGCTCCGAAGGAGCAGCTCGACCTGCTGGTGTGCAACTACATCTACGACAAGGTGGGCGTGACGCACAAGCATGTCGTGCGCTACGGCAACGCCCTGCGCGAGGGCGAGGTGCTGACGTGGGACGACGTGGGGCGCTTTCAGGTCGGCCAGTACATGCTGATGCACTCGACCATCTACCGCACGCAGCTGCTGCGGGACTGCGGCCTGAATCTGCCCAAGCACACCTTCTATGTGGATGACCTCTACGTCTATGTGCCGCTGCCGTATGTGCAGAAGCTCATGTACCTCAATCTCGATTTCTATCACTACTTCATCGGCCGCTCCGACCAGTCTGTGCAGGAGGACGTGATGATCCGCCGCATCGACCAGCAGCTGCTCGTCAACCGCCTGATGCTCGAGCGCGTGGACGTGATGCGCGTGGAGCCCAAGCGCAAGCGGCAGTACATGCTCAGCTATCTGGAGATCATCACCACAGTCTCCTCCATCCTGCTGCTCAAGGCTGGCACGCCGGAGCACCTCGCCAAGAAGGATGCGCTCTGGGCGGATATCCGGGAGAAATACCCGGAGGTTTACGCCAGCCTGCGCCGCAAGCCGCTGGGCATCGCCGTCAACTGGCATACCCGCGCCGGGCGCAGAATCGCGCTGTGCGGCTACGCCATCAGCCAGAAAATTTTTGGCTTCAATTAAGACGGTTTTTGTGCGCGAAGCGAAGATGGGGTCAAGGGGCGAAGTCCCTTGCGGGGTTCAGGGGCAGCGCCCCTGGGCAGGTTTTAGGGCGGCAGCCCTAACGGTTCCTGTTTGCGGAGCAATTTAGAAAAGCAGTCAGGGAGCGAAGCGTTACCTGACGGCGAGCCTTTTCAAACCAATGAGGACGGCGTGAAGAAATGCTCTCAGGATTGAAAGTAGGACAGCATCAAACGCAGTTACCGACCAAAAACAGCACGCCGTCGGCGTGAGAAAGCGAAGGAACGCCCATGAAATACGATTACCTCATTGTCGGCGCAGGGCTGAGCGGCGCGGTGTTCGCGCGGCAGGCGGCGGACGCGGGCAAGCGCGTGCTCGTGCTCGAGAAGCGCGGCCATGTCGCAGGCAATGTGTATACGGAGAAAATCGAGGGCATCGAGGTGCACCGCTACGGCGCGCACATCTTCCACACCAACGACGCGCGCGTATGGCAGTATGTGCAGCGGTTCGCGGAATTCAACCGCTACACCAACAGCCCTGTGGCTAACTACAAGGGTGAGCTGTACTCGCTGCCGTTCAACATGTACACGTTCAACAGAATGTGGGGCGTGAACACGCCTGCCGAGGCTGCCGCCGAAATCGAGCGCCAGCGCCGCGAGGCGGGCATCGAGCACCCACAGAACCTCGAGGAGCAGGCCATCTCCCTCGTCGGGCGGGACATCTTCGAGAAGCTCGTCAAGGGCTACACGGAAAAGCAGTGGGGCCGCGACTGCCGCGATCTGCCCGCCTTCATCATCAAGCGCCTGCCCGTGCGCCTGACGTTTGACAACAACTACTTCGACGCGCGCTATCAGGGCGTGCCCATCGGCGGCTATACCGCGATGATCGAGCGGATGCTCGAGGGCATCGAGGTGCGCGTGGGTACCGATTACCTTGAGGAAAAGGCGGCTTTTGACAGCGTGGCGGACAAGGTGGTCTATACCGGCCCGATTGACGCCTACTTCGGCCATTCGCTGGGCGCGCTGGAATACCGCTGCGTGCGCTTTGAGCATGAGATTCTGGATATGGACAACTATCAGGGCAATGCCGTCGTCAACTACACGGACAGGGAGACGCCCTACACGCGCATCATCGAGCACAAGTGGTTCAACTTCGGCCGCGACGCGGAGGGCAACGCCTTGCCGCACACCATCATCAGCCGCGAATACAGCCGGGAATGGAAGCGCGGCGATGACCCCTACTATCCCGTCAACGACGAGAAGAATTCCGCGCTCTACCAGCGCTACAGGGCGTGGGCTGATGCGGAGAAAAACGTGATCTTCTGCGGACGGCTGGCGGAGTACCGTTATTTTGACATGGATGCCGTCGTTGCGCGGACGCTGGCGCTGTGCGATGAGGAGCTGGGCCGCGCATGAGCGCGGGGCATCCGGCGGGGCACATCCTCGCTCTGACGCTGGCGCTGCTGCTTCTCGCTGCGCCCGCACTGGCGGACAAGGCCCCCGCGGCGCAGGCGCTGGGCAGCGCGCAGGCCGCGAGTCACCTGCTCACACACCTCTACGCCCGCACGGACGGCTGGGACGGTGTGCCGCCCGCCCGCTGCGGGGACGAGACCTGCAGGGACTACGGCCATATCCACTGCTACGGACGGCGCGTCTCGCTCTGGGATACCCCCGCCAAGGGCGACAGCCGCGTGGCGTACTATCCCGGCGGGCTGGTCGGGCGCATCGGCCCCGATACGGAAATGGAGCTCGTAGGCGTGGTCGCCTACGAGGGACAGTTTTACGCCAATCTGCGCATCTATGAGGATGGCAGGGCGGTGCTCTCGGGCTTCGCCAACGCGGATTATATCGGCTGCGACTGCGATGAGGGCTATGCGGGCTTTGAGGATGTGCCCGAATATGTGCATGATGTCGGGGCGTTCTCGCTCAAGTGATCCTGTTCTGCATGAAAAGATGGGGTAATATGCGCGAAGCGAAGAAGGGAGTCCGAGGGACAATGTCCCTCGGGCAGGTTTGGGCGGCAGCCCAACGTACCTTATTGCGAAGCAATTCCGTAAAAGTAGTCAGGGAGCGAAGCGTTACCTGACGGGGAATCTGTGACAGCTCGATTTGAATTGAGAATAGTATGAAAACATCACCGACCCGGAGCTGCTGTGCGGCATCGGGCCGGTTTTTGTTGCGGGCGGCCTCAAACGCGCTCGTATAAACCTGCGGTGAGATTGCAAATCATAAAGTTTTTATCGAAAATCGATAAAAACAGATTGACAAACGGTAAGTATGGGCGTATACTGCTTTCCGAGGTGAGAGAAAATGAAGCACAAGGGAAGCATACTCAATGAACGGAACATCTTCACCGTGCTGCGCGCGGCGACGATTGCCGCCGGGGTGATCGGCACGGCAATTGCTGCGCTGCTTATGTCAATCGGCGCGGACTGCCTGTACATGTCGCTGACGCTCTGCGAGGATGGAGAGAGCTGCGGCTGCTGGACGGCTGCGTCCGTCACAGGGCTGGCGACGGTGCTCTCCGTCAGCGTGTGCGCGTATATCGCGCTGGCGGCGTTCTACCGGATGTGCGGGCGGCTGCGCGAGGGCGGCGCGTTCACGCGGGAAAATGCCCGCACAATGGCGCGCATCGCCCGCTGCTTTGCCGCAGCGGCCGCGGCGCTGCTGCTCTGCACGGCAGCGATGACGGTCATCTGGGGCGGCTTTGTGCTGCCGCATGTCTATTTGCTGCTGCTGGGACTCGCCTGCGCGGGCGCGGCGCTGCTGTGCAGGGCGCTGGCGCTGCTCGTGGGCCGCGCGGAGGACATGCAGCGCGAAAACGAGCTGACGATCTGACGGGAGGCGCGGAAATGATACGGATTGATCTGGACGTGATGCTCGCCCGGCGGAAGATGAGCTTGACGGAGCTCTCCCAGCGGGTGGGCATCACGATGGCGAACCTGTCCATCCTCAAAAATGGACGGGCCAGGGCCGTGAGGCTGGAGACGCTCGACGCCATCTGCCGGGCGCTCGACTGCCAGCCGGGGGATATCCTCGTGTATGAGCGGGATGCGGGGCAGGAAAAGGAATAGGGTAGGAGAGAAAAATCCCTCCCGCTTCGGGTACAGTGCCCGGCAGCGGGAGGGAAATTGTTTATTTCTTTACGGCGCGCTTGCGGCAGTCGCGGCACGCCCCTGCGCAGCGGGAGCAGTCCCCGCCGCAGGAGAAGAGCAGGCGGCGCTTTCTGATATAGCGCACGGCCAGCAGGGCGAGCACGAGCAGCAGCGCCAGCACGGCGGCGGTGGCGAGGTTCATTTACGCCACCCCCAGCAGCAGGCCGAGCAGGCGCACGACGAGCGCCGCGACCCATGCGATGGCGCACTGGCCCAGCGCCACGCCGACGGCCCAGCGGCCGCCCAGCTCGCGCTTGATGGCGGAAATCGCCGCGACGCAGGGGGTGTAGAGCAGGCTGAACACGAGCAGCGCCGCCGCGGAGAGCGGGGAGAGCGCCGCGCGCAGCGCCGCGGTCGTGCCAAAGAGGATGGACAGCGAGGAGACGACGCTCTCCTTCGCCATGAAGCCGGAGATCAGCGCTGTGCAGATGCGCCAATCGCCAAAGCCCAGCGGCGCAAACAGCGGCGCGATGAGCCCGGCCAGCGCGGCCAGCAGGCTCTGCTGCGAATCCGCGACGACGTTGAGGCGCATGTCGAACGTCTGCAAAAACCAGATGACGATGGTGGCGACAAAGATGACCGTGAAGGCGCGCTGGAGGAAGTCCTTCGCCTTCTCCCACAGGAGCTGGCCGACGTTCTTGGCGCCCGGCAGGCGGTAATTGGGCAGCTCCATGACGAAGGGAACCGGCTCGCCGCTGAAGGCTGTTTTGCGCAGCACCAGCGCCGCCAGAATGCCCATGACAATGCCCAGCACATAGAGCGCGATCATCACCAGCGCGGCGTGCTCCGGGAAGAACACGGCGCTGAAGAACGCGTAAATGGGCAGCTTGGCCGAGCAGCTCATGAACGGCGTGAGCAGAATCGTCATCTTGCGGTCGCGCTCGGAGGGCAGGGTGCGTGTGGCCATCACGCCCGGCACGGTGCAGCCAAAGCCCACCAGCATCGGCACGATGCTGCGCCCGGACAGGCCGATCTTGCGCAGCAGCTTATCCATGACGAATGCGACGCGCGCCATGTAGCCGCTGTCCTCGAGCAGCGAGAGGAAGAAGAACAGCGTCACGATGAAGGGCAGGAAGCTCAGCACGCTGCCCACGCCGCCGAATACGCCGTCAATCACCAGCGAGTGCACCACGGCGCTGACGCCCGTGCGGGTGAGCAGCGTGTCCACCCAGCCGGTCAGCATGCCGATGCCCGCTTCGAGCAGGTCGGACAGGAAGCTGCCCACGACGTTGAAGGTCAGGTAGAACACCAGTCCCATGATGGCGATGAACGCAGGAATGGCGGTGTAGCGCCCGGTCAGCACACGGTCAATCCGCTCGCTGCGGGCGTGCTCGCGGCTCTCGTGCGGGTGCACGACGGCGGCCTGACAGACCTTGCTGATGAAGCTGAAGCGCATATCTGCAATGGCCGCCGCGCGGTCGAGCCCACGCTCCTGCTCCATCTGCACGATGATGTGCTCGAGCATCTCCTTCTCGTTCTGCGAGAGCCCCAGCTGCTCGAGGATGAGCGCGTCGCCCTCCGCCAGCTTGCTCGCCGCAAAGCGCACGGGGATGCCCGCCTCGCGCGCGTGATCCTCGATCAGGTGCATGATGCCGTGCAGGCAGCGGTGCACCGCGCCGCCCTCCTCGCCCGCGTCGCAGAAGTCCTTGCGGCCCGGGCGCTCCTGGAACTGCGCGACGTGCAGCGCGTGATCCACCAGCTCGTCGATGCCCTCGTTCTTCGCCGCCGAAATCGGCACGACCGGGATGCCCAGCCGCGCCTCCATCTCGTTGATGCGGATGGAGCCGCCGTTCTCGCGCACCTCGTCCATCATGTTCAGCGCCAGCACCATCGGCACATCCAGCTCCATGAGCTGCATCGTCAGGTAGAGGTTGCGCTCGATGTTCGTCGCGTCCACGATGTTGATGATGCCGCGCGGCTTGTCGCCCAGCAGAAACTGTCGGGTCACGATCTCCTCGCTCGTGTACGGGGACATGGAGTAGATGCCCGGCAGATCCGTCACCAGCGTGTTCGCGTGGCCGCGAATCTGCCCGTCCTTGCGGTCCACCGTCACGCCCGGAAAGTTGCCCACATGCTGGCTGGAGCCCGTGAGCTGGTTGAAGAGCGTCGTCTTGCCGCAGTTCTGGTTGCCCGCAAGGCCGAAGGTCAGCACCGTGCCCTCCGGCAGCGGGTGCTCGTCGGCCTTGACGTGGTACTTGCCGCCCTCGCCCAGACCCGGATGCGGCGGCATCCGCCGGCACGACGACGGCGCGGGCGCGTCGCTGTGCGCGCGCACATCGCTGACCTCGATCTTGCGTGCGTCGTCCACGCGCAGGGTCAGCTCGTAGCCGTGGATGCGCAGCTCCATCGGATCGCCCATCGGCGCGTATTTCACCAGCGTGATCTCCGCCCCCGGAATCACGCCCATATCCAAAAAGTGCTGGCGCAGCGCGCCCTCCCCGCCGACGCTTTGAACGACGGCGCTTTGACCGATCTTCAAGTCGCAGAGCGTCACATCGCATCTCTCCTTTTTCATAGGCGGCCGTGCGGCCGCCGTGCATAGTTTGCGGAAGATAGTGTAACCTAACTCTGTGCAAATGTAAAGACGCAATTTCGACAAATTTCCGGGTTTTCCCGCGGCTTTTTTCTGCGGCCTCGCTGACCGCGCGGCGCGCGGTTTGACAGCGCTTCATGCGGATGCTATAATAACGGCATGAGACTTGACTGGCCGGGAGGGATGGGCCTTGCGCGAGAAGCAGGGGCAGCTGGCCGCGGCGGATATCCGCTTGCCTGAGTGGGAGACGCTGCCGGACATCGGGCTGTATATGGATCAGGTCGTCACGCTGATGGAGCGCACCTTCGGCGGGGCGCTGCCCAAGGGCGAGATCACCAAGTCGATGGTGAACAACTACGTCAAGGTCGAGCTGATCCCCCGGCCCGTCGGCAAAAAGTATGACAGGGAGCACCTCGCCATGCTGCTGATGATCGGCGTGCTCAAGCAGGCGCTGAGCATGGAGAGCATCGCGCAGGTGCTGCGCGCCCTGTGCGCCGGCGGCGTGCGCGAGGGATATACCCGCTTTGCGGAGGAATTCGGCGCGCTGGACCGCGCGCTCTCGCAGGGGCGCGTCGAGCTGAGCCTCGAGGGCAGCACGCCCGACGAGCGCGCCCTGCACGCCGCGGTGATGGCGGCTGTGTGTACCATCAGCGCCAACCGCCTGATCGCCCAGACGAGGCAAACCGGCATGATGCCGGCTCCATTGCCGGCGAAAGGCTGAGAATCCCGCTGCTCTGCGCCCCGAGGCCGGTTCAGAAAAATCTTCCATCGGCGGGAGCATGAAAGCCGTGTGCTTCGTCATATTTATAGGATAGCTTCATGAACGCGGGCTTTTAACGCCGGTTTTTGCGAAAAGCCTTGAAAAGTGCTTTCATTGTGGTTTATACTACATCCGAATGGCTCCTATGGCCGGGGCAGGCCGTATGGGCTGAAAATAAAGGAAGAAACAGGTCAAGGAGGGCTGGCTATGTTTTGTCCCCACTGCAATAATAAAATCCCGGACGGCTCGAACATCTGTCCGCTTTGCTATGCCAATCTCGCGGGCGTGAAGCAGCAGACGGCGGAGCACCGCGCCGGGCAGCAGGACGAGCCCGGTCAGGAGACCCCCCGTCCGCGCGCCGCCAAAAAGAAGCCCGAGGCCTACACCAAGGGCAGCCGCGGCACCAAGCGCAGCGCTGACCGCACGCCGATGATCATCGCCTTCGGGCTGATCGTCATTCTGATTATCATCATCGCGATGATTATCCGCTCGATGTTCAGCGCGGGTACGCCCGCGGCGATGCCCACGCCTGTGCCGCAGGCGCAGGGGCAGAATACGCCCGAGACGAACTTCATCGTCTTTGGCTCCACGCCCACGCCGATGATTCAAAGCGTCACGCCGACGCCGACCCCCGCGCTGGAAATCACCCCGACCCCCGCGCCGCAGGAAACCGGCTACAAGACGCTGCGCAAGGGCGATCAGGGGCCGGAGGTCGTCACGCTTCAGCAGGCGCTGCGCGAGCTGGGCTACCTGACCAGCGCAGCCGACGGCAACTTCGGCAGCGGCACGATGAACGCCGTCAAGAGCTTCCAGGCGGATAACGGGCTGGACGCCGACGGCATCGCCGGCAAGCTGACGCAGGAGAAGCTGTTCACGCTCTCCTCCGTGACGCCGATTCCCGAGACGACCGTGGGCCCCGGAGATATTCTCGATCTGCCGGGCTGATGAAACACACAACAGAAGAGGCTGTCGATGTGCAGCCCCTTTTGTATTGGACGGACAATTTTGCCAAAGGAGTTTGACAGATGAAGGTACGCATCCTCACCCTGACGCTGCTGCTCATGCTCTGCGCTGCCTGCGCGCTGGCTGCGCCGGAGCTCAGCGGCGTATTCGCCAGCGATTCGGGGCTGGTTATCGGCTCAGGCGGATGGAGCTTTGACTTCACCGCGAGCGAGGGCGGACGGCTGGCGATGGAGCTGCTCAGCGGTGAGACGGGCGAGGTGATCGCCTCGCTCGGCGCGGCGGACATACAGGCGGGCGCGGGGCGCATCGCGTGGGATGGGCTGCTGCCCGACGGCACGCGCGCCCCGGCGGGGAGCTGCATGATCGCCGTGCAGCTTCGCAACTACTGGGGCGAGGAGAGCGAGCGCGCGCTGCTGTCCGTGCACCTGTACGAGAGCGAGGAGCGCGCGCAGGAGGTCATGCTCGACCTGACGCAGCTCGACGCGCAGGAGGCCGCGCTTTGGGAGGAGCAGGCGGTCATCCCGGCGGACGCGCAGGACGGCGCTGCGGCAGCGGAGGACGCGGCCGTGCCGTTTGCCACGAGCTTCTGGGACATGGACCCCGATGCCTACGACCTTGACAACCCTGAGCACCAGCAGGCCATCTGGGATCTGATGATGCAGCCCATCACGGTGCTCGACGTGGGGCAGACGGAGCACGTCTACCCGACCAACCAGCCGGGCATAAGCCGCACGCCCTATGCCGAGAACTGCGCGGGTGAGCTGCACGGCCAGAGCCAGGGCGTGCACGTGCTGGAGGAGGATACCGACGGGGACGGCTATGTGCTCATCGAGGCCTATTCCAACGACGGCACCAAGACCGACAACG
>JALFHA010000304.1 GCA_022776785.1 Clostridiales bacterium
ACTGTCTGCGCACCTGGTCGATGTTGCTTTTTCTGAGGATGTATTGCTGCTGCTGCCGCTCCATGACGCGCTGCATCGCCTGGGCCTGCTGCTTTTCCTTCTCGGCAAACAGGCGGCTTTCCAGACTGACAATCAGAATCAGCGATAGAAAGCAGCTGGCAGTCAGCGTCAGAACCACCGACAGGGGGACGGCTTCGTGTGCGATGGGCATCCAGACGGTGATGCGCCAGGCATACAGATACGGCACAGCGGAGAGTATGCTGAGCACAAGGCTGTTGCCGTCCACAAGCGTCTCCGGGGGAAGGAAGCAGCGCAGCACGGACAGCAGCAGCAGGTTTAACAGCCCCATAAAGCCCACCGAAAGAGTCTCCCGCCAGAGGGGGAGGGTGCGGAATACATCCACGCCAAGCGTCTTTTGGCTGACGTGCCCCAGAACCATGGCGACGCATTCTGTCAGCAGCACATAGCACAGGGCACGCTGAAGCGCCGCCTTCCAGGACAGCTCGCTCCAGAGGCAGAGAAAGGCGAAGGCAGCGCCGATACAGGCCGCCAAATACAGATAGCTGATCAGGCCGTCGAAGACCTCAAATCGCCGGATGAGCATTTGCAGGAGAATGCTCCCTGCGATGATCGC
This sequence comes from Clostridiales bacterium, assembly GCA_022776785.1. Lineage (GTDB taxonomy): Bacteria > Bacillota > Clostridia > Christensenellales > Aristaeellaceae > Ventricola. Next base: position 635 of record JALFHA010000304.1, read on the forward strand.
AGAGCGCTGAAGCGTTGTCCGTCTGTCTGCCGCTGGAACAAAGCCGCTTAAAAGCAGCGTGTGCATCAGGGCGAACATCAGGGGGATAAGAAGCTGCCCGCTCAGCTGATTCATAAGGTTTTCCCCCAATACGCAGTCAGTTCCTGCATGAATTCCCGATGCCGGTACTTGCTGATCGGAACAGCCCTGTCTGCGATGAAGAGGTCGTTCCCATCGACATGCTGAATCTGGCGCATGTTGACTAAAAACCCCTGATGACAGCGGAAAAAGCCGAAGCCCTGAAGCTGCGCCTCGATGGAGGCCATCGTCTGGGGGCAATAGATGCTCTTGCTTGCCGTGTGGAGGATGACGCGGTGATTGACCGCCTCCACATACAGCAGATCATCCGCATTCAGGCTGTGTAGGCCGTCGCTGGAACGGACGGTCAGCTTATGGCATTTGTTCAGATGCTTGAGCGCCCGATGCAGGCTGTGGGCCAGAAGCGCAGGCTCGACAGGCTTGACAAGATAATCCGTGGCCTCCACGCGATACCCCTGCACGGCATACTGAACCATGCTGGTGATGAAGATGAGGATGACGGAGCTGTCCCGTCTGCGGATCTCCTGCGCGCAGGCCATGCCGTCCATTCCGGGCATCTGAATGTCGAGAAAGATGATGTCATACTGCCCCTGCGTGAAGCTGTCAAGAAATGTCCGTGCAGCCTGATATACGGAAATATCGGCGGATTCGCCTCGTTTGCCGAGCAGCTCCGTCAGCATGGCCTGAATCCTGAGGGCTTCCTCGAGCTCATCATCAATGACGCATAATTGAAGCATGAAGGGCCTCCTTTGGCTTTGGTTAGCTTCATTTTGCCCGTGGGGGAGAAGACCTTTTTATGCCGATCACGAGGGGCGAAAATAAAATGCGAGGAAAAGAAAAAACCCGAACCCGTGTCCGATCAGGAACACTTGGTTCGGATGATATTGGCTCCCCAGGTAGGGCTCGAACCTACAACCCTTCGGTTAACAGCCGAATGCTCTGCCATTGAGCTACTGAGGAATATGTGCTGTTCTCAAGAACGACGTTATTATACCGCTGCTGCGTCTGTTTGTCAACCCCTTTGCGGAATTTTTTGAAAAAAACGGGATTTGGGCCGGAACGGCCTGCAAGCACAAAAAGAAACCCCTTCCACAGGGGAAGGGGATGAAATCCTGAAAACAATCAGGCCTTGGCCAGCTCGCGGGCCATGCGCGCCTTCTGACGGTTGGCGGCATTCTTGGAGATAACGCCCTTCGCGGCGGCCTTATCGACCACGGAAGAGGCGGAGCTCAGCAGTTCGGGAGTCGCGCTCTTGGCGGCGGCGGCGGAATCGAACTTCTTCAGCGCGGTCTTGGCAGAAGACTTGACCATCTTGTTGCGGAGAGCCTTATGCTGGCTGACGCTGACGCGCTTGATAGCAGACTTGATATTCGGCAAAGGAATCACCTCCTCGGGTGTATTCAAAGAATCAGCATGAAAGAGTATAGCACGTTTGGCAAGGGAATGCAAGCATAAAACAGAAATTTCTTCGGGTTTGTCCGCAGTTTTTTCCCTGCCGCGCGCTCAGGCGACGAACAGGAAGACGCAATAGGCGGCATAGCTCAGCAGCAGCAGCACGCCCTGCCAGCGGCTGAGCTTTCCGCGCACGAGTGCCGGAACGGTCATCACGGCCATCACGTCGAGCATCAACGGGATGTCCACCGTCAGGCTGGTCGCGCTGGCTGTGGACAGGTCAAACGGGCTGATGGTCACGGCTGTGCCGGAGACGAGCACCAGATTGAACAGGTTCGCGCCGATGATGTTGCCCAGCGACAGCGCGCCGCAGCCCTTCATCAGCGAGGTGATGGCCGTGACGAGCTCGGGCAGGGATGTGCCCAGTGCAACCAGCGTCAGCGCGATCACACTCTCCGGCACGCCCAGCGCCGCGGCGATGATCTGCGCGTTGTCCACCAGCAGGCGCGCGCCTACAGCGATGACCGCCGCGCCGACGATGAGCATCACAATATCGTGGGAGAGCGTGGTTTCAGTCTGGCCCTCCGCCTCCTGCGCCTCCTGCTGAGCGGTCTCGGGGTGGCGCTTCATCTGCATGACGGTGATGATCATGTAGAGGACGAACATCGCCAGCAGCACGATGCCGGACAGGCGGCTGAAGCTGTGGAAGGCATACGCGTTGAAGCAGTAGAAGGCCGCGGCGATGAAGAATGCGGCGGAGGGGAGAATCAGGGTTTTGCGGTCAACTGCGGCGGGCTTGGCTACAATCGTGATGGCTGCGATGAGCGCCGTATTGCAGATGACCGAGCCGATGGCGTTGCCAAAGGCGATGGAGCCGCTGCCAGCCAGCGCGCCCTGCGCGGAGACCATGACCTCCGGCAGCGTCGTGCCGATGGAGACGACCGTAGCACCGATGAGCAGCTCCGGCATGTGGAAGCGATGGGCAATGGAGGCCGCCGCGTCCACGAACCAGTCGCCGCCCTTGATGAGCAGCACGAAGCCGAGCAGGAACAGTAAAACGGAAACGAGCATCAGGGAATTCCTCCTTTTTTTCTTACAAGCCCTTCCGAATGCTTAAAACGCCTCAGCACAGTCAGCCCGCCGGCGGGCGCTTCTGTCTGAAAAGGGTATTGCAATAGTATAGGAGAGATGAACCGCAATGTCAATGCGCTGGGCAGAAAGTTTTGCGCAAAAACAGAGCGGGATTTGATTTTTCGGTGCAAATGCGGTACACTATTGGCAGCTTGGCATTCATGGAACGGCCGGGCGGGGCCTGGATGAGGAGGAGAGACGTATGCACCAGACAAATGAAGGCGTGTGGCTGCGCGGCAACCTGCATATGCACACCAACCGGAGCGACGGCTGCCTGTCCTATGAGGATGCGCTGGCGCTCTACGAGAATGCGGGATATGATTTCATCGCGGTGACAGATCACTGGCGCCTTTCGCAGGCGGGGAGCACGCCCGGCGGCATGATGCTGCTGCCGGGCTGCGAGTACAATGTGGGCGCAACGGTGCAGGAGGGCGTGTACCACATCGTCGGCGTGGGCATGGAGGGAGAGCCGGCTCTCAATCGCTTTGACCCGGCGCTCAGCGCACAGCACGTCATCGATGCCATACGCGATGCCGGCGGCCTGGCTATACTGGCGCATCCCGCGTGGTCTCTCAACAGCGCCGAGGCGGTCAGCCGCCTGCACGGGCTGTGCGGCACGGAGATATACAATACGACCAGCGGCTTTCCGATGAACGCCCGCCCGTACTCTGGGCTGTTCGTCGATCAGCTTGCGTCGCTGGGAATGCTGCTGCCGTGCATGGCTGCGGATGATGCGCATCAGTATGAGCAGGATGTGCTCGGCGGCTGGCTGATGGTTAACGCGCGGGAGCGCTCGCTGCAGGCCGTCATGGAGGCGCTTGCCGCAGGCGATTTCTATGCGACGCAGGGGCCGCGTATTTCCATGACGGTGCGAGGGGGCGTGGCGCAGGTGACATGCTCCCCGGCGGCGCGCGTGGTCTTCTATTCGGATGCGATCTGGAGCCCGGAGCGCGTATGCAGCGGCGAAAATGTGACACAGGCGACCTACCATCTCCAGCCGCATGAAACCTTCCTGCGCGCAGAGGTCATCGACAGCGAGGGACGGCGCGCTTTTACCTCGCCCGTGCGCTGCCGGTAAGGCTTGGCGAAAAAGAAAAGCGTGCGGCGGCTCTTGAGCCTGCTGTCGCGCTGGTGTATAATAGAAAGGCCATTTTGACCAAGGAGGAATGAACATGGGAATTACTGAGCGTCTGAGCGCGTTTCGCGGACAGATGAAGAAGGATGGTATCGACGTTGTGATGGTGCCGACGGCGGATAGCCACGCTTCGGAATATATTGCCGATCACTTCAAGACCCGCCAGTGGCTTTGCGGGTTTACGGGCTCGGCGGGTACGCTGGTCGTCGCGCTTGGCGAGGCGGCGCTTTTTACGGATGGGCGCTATTTCATTCAGGCGGAGCGTCAGCTTGAGGGAAGCGGCGTGACGCTGATGCGCATGGGCACGCCGGGCACGCCGACGCTGGAGGAATATCTGCTGTCGCTGGCGAAGGCCGGGCAGACGGTTGGCATGGATTTTTCGCTCGTCAGCGGCACACAGGCCGATGAGTTCGGCAAAAAGCTCTCCGCACAGGGTGCGCAGCTCGTGGATACGGGCGACTGGTTTGATGCGCTCTGGGAGGATCGGCCTGCGATGCCGGATGCGAAGGCGTTTGCACTGGAGGAGCGCTATGCGGGCCGCAGTGTGAGCGACAAGCTGGAGGCCATCCGCGAGGTCATGCGCGAGCAGAACGCGGCGGCGCATGTGTGCAATGTGCTGGATGACATCGCCTGGACGCTGAACGTGCGCGGCGGCGATGTGCTCAACACGCCCGTGGTGATGAGCTATCTCATCGTGACGCTGGAGGATGCCGCGTGGTTTGTCGATGAGGACAAGGTGGACGCGGAGCTGCACGCGGCGCTGGAGGCCGCAGGTGTGGCGGTGCGTCCCTATGGCGCGATTGAGGCGGCGCTGTCCGCTCTGCCCGTGGGCAGCCGCGTGCTGGGCGACCGCAGCAAGCTGACGGCGCGCCTGTGCGCCGCGATGGGACAGGCGGAGGTTGTGCAGCACGAGAACCCCGCGTTCCGCATGAAGGCCGTCAAGAACGAGGCGGAGCTTGAGAATCTGCGCCGGGCGCACATCAAGGATGGCCTGGCCGTAACGCGCCTGATGTACTGGCTCAAGACCAACATCGGCAAGCTCCCGATGACCGAGATCAGCGTCAGCGACAAGCTGCTCGCCCTGCGCAAGGAGCAGGAGGGATACATCTCGCTGAGCTTCAATACCATCTGCGCCTATCGCGCGAACGCCGCGATGATGCACTACAGCGCGACACCCGAGACGGACGCAGTGCTCGAGCCGCGCGACCTGCTGCTCATCGATTCCGGCGGACAGTACCTCGAGGGCACGACGGACGTCACGCGCACCTTTGCGCTGGGCGAGGTGCAGCAGGAGCAGAAGAAGCACTTCACTGCGGTGCTGTGCAGTATGCTGAATCTGGCGAATGCGAAGTTCCTGCACGGCTGCACGGGCATCGCGCTGGATATACTGGCCCGCGGCCCAATCTGGGATATGGGCATCGACTACCGCTGCGGCACGGGCCACGGCGTGGGCTATCTGCTCAGCGTCCACGAGGGGCCCAACAGCTTCCGCTGGTACAAGTCTGCAACGCGCAGCGAGGATACCGTGATGGAGGCCGGCATGGTCACGACGGATGAACCGGGCGTGTACATTGAGGGCAGCCACGGCATCCGCACGGAGAATGAGCTCGTCTGCCGTGAGCTTGAGCGCAACGAGTACGGTCAGTTCATGGGCTTTGAGACGATTACCTGCGTGCCGATTGATCTGGATGCGGTGCTTCCGGAGGAAATGACGGTCCGTCAGCGCGGCTGGCTCAATGACTATCACACCTTTGTCCGCGAGACGCTGCTGCCGCTGATGGCGGATGATGCGGAGCGCGAGTGGCTCAGGCAGGCGACGCGCGCGATTTAAGGCGGCGGGAGCAGAGTGATTTGCGCGGCTTTCCTTGCACGCAGGAAGGGCGGTTGAAAAGGCGCAGCAAATCTGCTACAATCACGATAGCGGAAGGGGGCGGGATACGATGGAAAACGAGCAATTCCAAAAGCTGATGCTTGAGCAGATGCAAGCGCTGAGCAGCAGCATGAACAAGCGGTTCGATGCGATTGACGAGCGGCTCGACGCGGTGGACGAGCGCTTGGATGGGATGGACAAGCGGTTCGACGTGATAGAGGGCCGTTTGGACGGAATGGACAAGCGGTTCGATGCGATGGACGAGAGGATCGAGTCTGTCAAGAGCGATGTGCAGAGGCTGGATCGCAAGATCGAGACGGTCAAGGACGATGTACGCAGACTGGATGGAAAGATCGACGAGGTCAGCAGCCGCGTGACGACGGTCGAGCGCAAGATGGACGACGGCTTCAAGGCGGTCAACGAAAAGCTGGATACGCTCAGCAGGGACGTTGGCATGGTGGTCGCTACAGTTACCGAGGAAACAGACAGAGAAATCGGGCGGCTGGAGCGCCGCATGAAAATCCTGTCCTCCGGCCAATAATCATTTCGCGCCCGGGAAACCGGGCGCTTTTCAGTATGGCCATAGCTTGGGAGGACGATGGATGGCGCAGAGACTGGAGGTATGATGGATGGGCAAGATTGTCATCAGCGCGTGCCTGCTGGGGCACAACTGCAAATACAATGGGAGCAATAACCGCTGCGAAGCCGTGCTGCGCTTTGCGCAGGGCAGGGAGGTGGTGGCCGTGTGCCCGGAGCAGCTTGGCGGGCTGCCGACACCGCGTATCCCGGCGGAGATCGTCGAAGGGGAGGTGCGAAACGCAGCCGGGGAGAACGTGGATGCAGCGTTCCGGGAGGGGGCACGGCGCGCAGCAGCGCTTCTGGATGGGGAAGCTGTTGACATGGCGATTCTTCAGCCCAGAAGCCCGTCCTGCGGTGTGAGGGAGGTCTATGACGGCACGTTTTCGCGCAGGCTGATTCCTGGCCAGGGCGTCTTTGCGCGGCTGCTGACGGAAAGGGGCATTCGTGTGGTGGAGCCATGCGACCTGCCGGGAGGAGAGGACGATGCCTGATGAATTGATTCGTCCGGGGGAGAGGATGTGCGATTTGCAGAGAGGCGGACTGCGGATCCTTCAGAGGGACGATGGCTTTCGATTCGGCACGGACGCCGTGCTGCTGGCGGATTTTGCCGTGGCCCGGCGCGGAGAGCGCGTCTGTGACATGGGCACCGGGACGGGTGTGCTGCCGCTGCTCATCGCCGCGCGCAGCGAACAAACGACCTTTGACGCCTTTGAGCTCCAGCCGGAGGTCGCGGAGATGGCGTGGCGCAGCGTTCTGCTCAACGGGCTTGAAGCGCGCATCCGGATTCACGCGGCGGATTGCCGGGAGGCGGCGGCGCTGATCGGGCATGAGGTGTGCCGGCTCGTCGTCACCAATCCGCCGTACACGAGGCAAGGGGCGGGGCTTGTCAGCCCGGAGCGCTCCCGCGCGCTCTCGCGTAGCGATTCGGATTGCCCGATTGGCGAGTGGATGGCGGCCTGCGCGCGCGTGCTGCAAAACGGCGGAAGGCTGTGCTGCGTGTTTCCTGCGCCGCGCTTTTTGCAGCTTTGCGACGCGATGAGAGCGTCGCGCGTGGAGCCCAAGCGGGTGCGCTTTGTTGCGGCACGAGCGAACGCTGCGCCAAAGCTCGTGCTCGTCGAGGGGCTCAAGGGCGGCAGGCCAGGTCTGCATGTGCTGCCGCTGCTGGCGACGCGCGACGAGCGGGGCGAGCTGACCGACGAGATGCGGCGCATTTACGGTGAGGAGACGGCTCCACACTAGAGCCTGAATGTACGGCGGTTTTCCCGCGCACAGAGGATGGCCAGCAGGTAGGAGAGCAGCGCGGCGGCCAGTGTCATCAGCGAGCCATAGAGCAGATACAGCAGCAGGAGTAGAAAGGCGCAGACCAGATACCGGCGCAGCTTGGCCGGGGCGAGCGCCAGCGCGCGGATGCGGGCAAAGGAAAAGGGCACGCGCGCGCGCCTGGCGTGCCGGGCGATTTCCTCGTCCGTGGCGGGATGAAGCCGCCCCGCCAGCTGCGCGAGCTGGCGGCCACCAATGAGGCGGACAGGCGGCTCCATCCACTCTGCGGCGCGCGTGGCCGCCGGAGAAAAACCGCCCGTAGAGATCAGCGCGCATTTGTCCGCATCCGCCTCAACGCGCGCCCTGTGCGCTGCGAGCACATCCCCCTCCGAGGCGTTGGAGCCCTGCACACACTGGGCACAGCGCACAAGCCACGTCTCCCCCTCGTAGAGCATCTTCGCGCCGCCTAGCGGCTGTGCATCCAGAACGCTGCACAGCAGGCTGCAAACGGTATCGGCTGCCCTGGAGGAGGGCATGAGCAGCAGCTCCTCCAGCGCGATCATGCCGCCCGCGCGCTCACGCAGCAGCCTGTCACGCAGGGTGAGCGTCCGCTGCTCGAGGAGCGCGAGCGTCACCAGCACGAGCACAAAGAGCCCGATGCCCGCCAGAAGGCTTGCGGGGCCGCTCTTCCACAGGCGAAGAAAATACAGCACGCACAGAGCGAACAGCACAAGGCGCAGCGCGAGCCTGTCCAGCATCGCAGCCAGACGGTTTTTGGAGTCAAACGGTGATGTCACGTCATTCCCTCCCCGGCGGGCGTGAGAACCCGGATAGCGACAGTTTGCCGCGCGAGCTGGGAGAATATGCCTGCCCGGCTCAAAACTGCACCGGCAAAGACCGGTGCGCGACGCTGCATTGGAAATTGAGTACAGAAAAAGCCGCTCCTGAGCTGGAGTGGCCTTTTGCGCAATTCATGCGTCCGTCGGAGAGGGCTGCTTCATCGCGAACCAGCCAATGAGCACCGTCCATACATAGGCACAGGTCTTGGGAATCATCAGCATCCCAACGAGCGGGACGGTGGAGGACCAGAGCACGACGGGAATGTAGAAGCCAAAGCTGAGCACGATGGTCAGCCACAGCCAGCGGAAGGGCTTGTCGTGCGTGTCACGTGCGCTGCGATAGAACAGCACGACGACGATCAGCCCGAGCACCGTAAAGGGAATATTGCGCAGCACGCCCCAGCTCAGCGGCGGATTGGCGCTTGTCCACTGGTTTTGCGGGAGCAGACAGAGGAGGATGCGCACGGCGGCCAAAGCGAGCACCGCACCCGTCAGACTCCGGCGCCCCTTCACACCGTATCGTTCGCGCCAGACGAAGTAGAGCAGGACGTAAAAGGCTGTCATCGTGATGGAGGTGATGAGCTTGCCGATGCCCAGCAGGGCAGTGTAGCTGTCCAGCCCTGTCGTGCACAGCGCAATCGCCCGGGGAACAAGGTGGAAGGCGTCACCGCAGCCGAGGGTCACGGCCATAATGCCGTAGAGAAGATACTGGCGGCGGCCCCTGCATGAGCGAATCATCAGCACACCGAGTGTGATAACGCCGGCGAGGTACACGATGTCAAACAGGGTTTCAAAGAGGGCTTGCATAAGAGGACTCCTTTCCGGCCCAAGGGCCTGTACACAAAGGGCAACATGCCCGGACTGCTAAAGTGAACGGTGTTCATATTGGCCGTGAAAAATGACGCCGCAGCAAGAGCGGCAAGGCTGCCCCGTCGCTCAGCGGTCATAAATCGTGCGGCGGATCATCTCCGCGAGCACAGCACAGGAATCGTCTTCCCGCATGAGCTGTGCCAGCAGCGAAGAAAGCACGAAGTCTACGAACTCATCCGCACGAAAGCTCTCGCCGAAGGCACCCCTGCGCACGAGCGGGTCTCGGGCAAGCACCTCGAGCAGCTCCCTGCGCAGCCTGCCGAGCTGCTTAGCCATCATGCCGCGGGCGCGATCCTTCGCGCCGCCGCTGAGCGACAGGGCGTGCGCGGTGAGAAAGCCGCCATACGGCCCGGCGCCGCCCTTCAGCGTCTGAAACAGCCAGAGGATGTACGCCGCAAAGCCCACGCCGGGCTCGGGCTGCGCCTCCCGGAAGATATCCTCCCACACGCTCTCCACAGCGGCGGTCAGCAGGTCGTCCTTGGAGGGAAAGTAGTTGTACAGCGAGCCCAGAGCGACATGGCAGCGCTCGGCCACGGCGCGCATATTCAGCGCGGAAACGCCCTCCTCGGCGATGATGGAGCGGCAGACGGAAAGAATCTGCTCCCTGGATGTAACGGCGGGATTCATCTGAGCACCTCCAATCTGAACGGTGTTCATTATACAGCAGGATGGGCTTGTCTGTCAAGGGGGGAAAAGGCTGCGGAGTGTCTCGCTGTCTGTGCGATGCGGTTACCGGCAATCAAAAAGAAGCGCCCGCAGAATACGGACGCTTCTTTGCTATCAGGCGGATTACTTCGCGGCCAGAGCCTGGGACACGGCGACAGCCACGGCGACGGTCGCGCCGACCATCGGGTTGTTGCCCATGCCGATGAGGCCCATCATCTCCACGTGCGCCGGGACAGAGGAGCTGCCCGCGAACTGCGCGTCGGAGTGCATACGGCCCATGGTGTCGGTCATGCCGTAGGAGGCGGGGCCGGCGGCCATGTTGTCCGGGTGCAGGGTACGGCCCGTGCCGCCGCCGGAGGCGACGGAGAAGTACTTCTTGCCGTTCTCGACGCACCACTTCTTGTAGGTGCCGGCAACCGGATGCTGGAAGCGGGTCGGGTTGGTGGAGTTGCCGGTGATGGACACATCCACGCCCTCGTGGCGCATGATCGCCACGCCCTCGTTCACGTCATCCGCGCCGTAGCAGCGAACCTTCGCACGCTCGCCGTCGGAGAAGGCCGTCTCCTTGACGATGGCCAGCTCGCCGGTGTGGTAGTTGTACTGGGTCTGGCAGTAGGTGAAGCCGTTGATGCGGCTGATGATGTAGGCCGCGTCCTTGCCAAGGCCGTTGAGGATGACGCGCAGCGGCTCCTTGCGGGCCTTGTTGGCGGTGCGGGCCAGGCCGATGGCGCCCTCGGCGGCGGCGAAGGACTCGTGGCCGGCCAGGAAGGCGAAGCACTTGGTCTCCTCGCGCAGCAGCATCGCGCCGAGGTTGCCGTGGCCCAGACCAACCTTGCGCTGGTCGGCCACGGAGCCGGGGATGCAGAAGGCCTGAATGCCCTCGCCGATGGCCTCGGAGGCCTCGGCCGCGTTGACACAGTTCTTAGCCATCGCAATGCCCGCGCCGAGCGTGTACGCCCAGATGGCGTTCTCAAAGGCGATGGGCTGGATGCCGCGGACGATGGAATCCACGTCCACGCCGATGGCGAGCAGCTTCTCCTTCACTTCATCCAGAGAGGCATAGCCGTATTTCGCAAGAACCTTCTCAATCTGAGGGATTCTTCTCTCGTAGCTTTCAAACTGAGCCATGAATACCTCTCCTTTCTCACTCGTTGCGCGGGTCGATGTACTTGGCGGCGTTGGCGAAGCGGCCGTAGGTGCCCACGTTCTTCTCATAGGCTTCCTTCGGATCGACGCCCTTCTTGATGGCGGCCATCATCTTGCCCAGATGCACGAACTGGTAGCCGCAGATCTCGTCGTTCTCATCAAGCGCGCACTTGAGCACGTAGCCCTCGGCCATCTCCAGATAGCGCGGGCCCTTCTTGGCCGTGCCGTACATCGTGCCGACCTGGCTGCGCAGGCCCTTGCCCAGATCCTCAAGGCCCGCGCCGATGACAAGGCCATCGTCGGAGAAGGCGCTCTGGGTGCGGCCATAGACGATCTGCAGGAACAGCTCGCGCATGGCGGTGTTGATGGCGTCGCACACCAGGTCGGTGTTCAGCGCCTCAAGGATGGTCTTCTGCGGCAGAATCTCCGCGGCCATGGCGGCGGAGTGGGTCATGCCGGAGCAGCCGATGGTCTCCACCAGCGCCTCCTGAATGACGCCGTTCTTGACGTTGAGCGTCAGCTTGCAGGCGCCCTGCTGCGGTGCGCACCAGCCGATGCCGTGCGTCAGGCCGGAAATGTCGCTGATTTCACGGGCCTGAACCCACTTGCCCTCCTCCGGGATCGGAGCCGGGCCATGGTTGCATCCCTTAGCGACGCAAACCATTTCTTCCACTTCTCTGGAATACTGCATATTGTGCGTCCTCCCTTGCGTTTGTTAGGCTCATTAAAGTTACCATAAGCAACCACTGCATTATACCATAAGCAAAGCCGTATTGGAAACACCTTTGAGAAATTTTTTGCAGACTGCGGGTCTTTCAGCCGAAAAAAACAAAGAACATGCGCGAAAGCTGAGAGAATCCTGAGAATTGGCATGTATCATGGCGTCAGGGCGGGATCATCGCCCGGAAAGGAAGAGACTGCAATGACAGGAGAGAACAAGGGACTTTCGGGAACGGCGCTCAAGGCGATTGCGGCGGGGTGTATGCTGCTTGACCATATCGCATACTTCTTTGGCTTCACGGGCGCTATCCCTGCTGTGTTTGCCATGCTGGGACGGCTTGCTGCGCCGCTGTTCCTGTTTTGTCTGGCAGAGGGCTTCGCGCACACGCACGACAGGCGGCGCTACTTTCTGCGCATCTATGCGATGGCGGCAGCGATGGGTGCGCTCTATTTTGCGATGGCGTA